>JAZPZR010000107.1:0-8220 GCA_045544795.1 Eubacteriales bacterium | reverse complement strand
GATGCTTGCGGTGACGGTATTCCTTATCCCCGTAATCATCATTGTAATCGGACTTGTCATCTTTATCAGAAGGAGATTCCTGTAATGGATAACAGCCCCGAAAACAAAAAAACAGAAAATCAGCTTGATAATTTAGGTGTTACCGAAGAGAAGGAGTCTTCTGCGCTTGCAGAAAAGGAGTTTACCTTCCTCGGTGACCCGACAAAGACGGTAACACCCAAAAAGCAGGAAAAATCGCTTTTCAAAAAGCTCCGCCCCATTATCGCGCTTGCGCTTATCGCGGTAATTCTTTTCGGCGGTTTCGGTATCATGCGTATCGTACTTCCCGACGAATCGGCGGATATCGAGGAGCTTGAAAAGGAAGACGTTATCGAGCTTACCGAGGATATAAGCGGTACGTCCGCTACCCGTGTTGAGATAAAGAACAGTCTTGACGAGTACGCCTTTGTAAGACGTCTTGAAAAGACATACTATATCGAAGGCAGACAGGATCTTCCCGTTGCAAATTCAACCATTCTGTCAGCGCTCACCTACGCAGGCTCTGTTACCGCGGTGACAGAGGTTGACAAAAAGGTTACCGACTGGGAAGAGTACGGACTTAAAGAGCCTGTTGCGACTGTTAAATGGATAAAGGGTGATTACAGCCACTACTTTGAGCTTGGCGATATCGCGCCTTCAGGTAACTACTACATGCGCTTTAACGGCGGTGATACGGTGTACACCTACGATCTTGCATCGGCAAACATGTTTATCACCGCGCGTATGGACTATTACGATACGTCGGTATTTGCGTTTGATGCGCAGACGGACGGCCCGTATATCAACGAGTTTACCATCTTTAACAGAAAGATGGGTGAAACGCTTGTTGCCGACCTTCAGGACCTTACTTCAGAGGATCTCGGTCTTTCCGCTTACGTTATGAGCGCGCCTATCGAGCACAACTTCTCAGTCGAGAAATTTGACGCGGTGAGCGCACTTATGGGCAACCTTACAAGCCTTACCGTATTTTCCGACGATATTTCCGATGCAAACCTTGAAAAGTACGGACTTCTTGATCCCGACTACGTGTTTACCTTCACAAACGTTGCGGTCAAAAACGTTTTCCGTATAGGTGTCCGCTCGGATGAAGGCTACTACTACGCGTACGCCGAGGGCAAGCCGTTTATCTATATCATTGACGAAGACGTTATGAAGATACTGACATATGACGTTGCGGCATACTGCGACCTTATGTCATACTCGCGCTCCTACGATACTATCGACACCCTTAAGATAACGGGCGGCGGTAAGACCTACGATATAGATATAGTCGGTACGTCGGAGGAAAGCAATCTTCAGGCATATATCAACAATAAGTTTGTTGAGTATGAAAACTTCGGCAGTCTCTATGCTCACATCATAAGCATTGACGTTTCCGAGGTGGGCGCAAAGCCTGAGGGTGCCACACCTATTGTAACGATTGAAATAAACTGTCTTGACGGTACAAAGGATATCCTTAAGTATTACAAGATAAGCGAACTCAAATCCTTCTTTGAGCTTAACGGCGAGGGCAGACTTATCGTACCGACTGCAAAGGTCGAACAGATACTTACCTTCTCGCAACAGCTTTACGACGGTCAGGAGATCGTTCTTGATTGGTAAAATGACTAATATAACAGTAAGCAGAGTGTGTTTGTTATGCACTCTGCTTATTTTTATGTTTTACTATTTACATTTATTATTTTATTGCTATAATGGTAATAATTACGAATTAAAGAAGGAAAAAAAGAACATGAAAAAAATACGCTTTATCAGCGCGGTGTCGGTGATAGTTATCATGCTGTCAGCCTTCACCTTTTCAGCGTCTGCGCGCCACGAAAATTTTGGTTTTGATTTCGGTGACAGCAAGGTGGATGAGCTTGTTTTGAGGCTGAACACAGCCTTTACACAGTATCAGCCAAGCTGTGACGTGTCGGATTTTAACGTTAAGATAGGCAACAGCTTTGTTCAGGATTTTGCCGAGAAGGTGGGAAACCTTATAACGTTCGGCTGTCCGGAACTTTTTCACGTCAGTAAGATAAGCTATGACTACAATCCCAATACAAATCTGCTTATGGATATCTGCGTAGAGTATAATATGACTAAGGAAGAGTATTTTGTCCGCCTTGAAAAAATGAGAGCCGCAGCAAATCAGATGACCGCAGGTCTTGAGGGTAAGAGTGATATTGACAAGGCGCTTATACTTCATGATAAGATAGCGCTAGCGTGCGAGTATGCGACAGACTATGCCGTAAACGAGGGTGAGTTCAGTAAGGCGATCTATACCGCTTACGGCGCGCTCGTATCGGGCAAGGCGGTTTGCGAGGGGTATACGCTTGCATATAACTATCTGCTTTCAAAAGTGGGTATTGAATCAAGGATATGTGCTTCGTATAATCCGACGTGGAAGCATTCGTGGAATATCGTTACCATCGACAATTCCGAGTATCACGTTGATATTACTCACGACGATCCAACCCCCGACGTAAAGGGAAGGGTAAAGCATGACTTTTTCCTTGTTTCGTCAGCCAAGCTTGACGCTCCCGTAAAGGATGGCGGCGCAAACAGATGGATGTACATTTACGACAGAACACCGCAGAACAGACGCTTTGATAAGTCGTATTGGTCAGACTGTGATTCTCCGATAGTATTTGACGGAACTGATTCTTACTACATTAACTCTAAAACGAATACAATATATAAAAATAGTAAAGAATTCACAAAAATCACAGAAAGATGGCTGTTTGATGCGACACACGCGTATGGAGAAAGTCAGGCACGCCTTTGTCTTGACAGTGACGGTACGCTTTACGTAAACGGCAACAGGAATATATACGTTGTCGATAAAAGCACGGGCGCTCTGACCCCTGTGTACACTTCGGAAAAGCAGATATTCGGTATGTCTGTAAAGGACGGTGTTTTAAGTCTTACCTGCGCTGACAATCTGAACGGTGAGTTTTCCGTGGCTACTGTTAACAGCAGTGATATAAAGCTTCCGACGGCGCCTCAGCCCGAAATAAAGCCCGAAACGGATAAAAAGCCTGTTCAGATACAGGATACCTCAAAGGTATTTACCGATATAAAGGCGAAAAAATGGTATACAAACGCCGTGAACTATGCATACAGCTACGGCTTTATTGCAGGCGTAAGCGATACCGAGTTCGGACGTGACGTGCCGGTCACACGCGGTATGTTCATTACCGTTCTTGCAAGAATCGCAGGTGTTGATACGGGTAAAAATGCAAACAAGGTAAACACTAAGTTTACAGACGTTTCGGCGGGCAAATATTATACCGCCGCAATCAAATGGGCAAGTGACAACGGTATAGTAAACGGTCTTTCTGCGACCGAGTTTGCGCCCAATGCCGCTATCGAGCGTCAGCAGCTTTGCACAATGATAGTCAATTTTGCAGGCTTTATGAAAATAGACCTTAAAGCCTCGGCAAATGAAATGAGCTTTAACGATGCTTCCGCTATCCGCAAGTACGCAAAAAATGCAGTTAAAACCTGTCAGATGGCGGGTATGGTAAGCGGCTACGAGAAGGGCGGCGGTATGGAGTTCAGACCGACCGCGACCGCAACACGCGCCGAAGCGGCGCAGATACTTTACAAATTCCACAGCGGATTTGTTGCGTAATTATTTTATTTGACAATATTCTTCCGATAGTGTATTCTACTGTTGGAAGAATTTTTGTTTTCGGAGGGGAAATGCAGGCTTTTAAGTTTATTTATAATATTTTCTGGGGCGACCTTGTAAAAATTCCGCTCGGTAACGGTGAAATACTCGGCATCCCGCTTCTTGTGCTGATACTTATACCTGCGGGTATTTATTTTACGATACGCACACGCGTGGTGCCTGTGCGCTGTCTGCCCGAAATGTTCAGACTGTCGCTTGAAAAGAAAAACGATAAGAAAAGCGGCGCGATATCGGGTCTTCAGGCGCTTATCGTGTCAACTGCAACGCGCGTGGGCATGGGTAACATGGTCGGCGTTGTCGCGGCGGTATCGGCAGGCGGCGCGGGCGCTGTTTTCTGGATGTGGGTAACGGCGCTTATCGGCTCCTCTACCGCATACGTTGAGGCGGTGCTTGCGCAGAAATATAAACAAAAGGACCCGCTTTACGACGGTTACCGCGGCGGTCCTGCCTATTACATACACGCATTTTTTGCAAGAGGCAAGAAAAAGAGCATAATTGCAGTTCTGTTCGCAATATCGGGTCTTATATGCTGGGCGGGCGTGAGTCAGGTCATAAGCAATTCGGTGTCGGATGCGTTTAAATCTACGTTCAATATCCCGCCGATCGTTACGACGGTAATTCTTGTTGCGTTTGCGGCGGTCATCGTGCTTCGTAAAAACGCAACGGTCAGGGTGCTCGATATAATGGTGCCCGTTATGGCGATATTGTATTTCACTGTTACTATTATAATTATATGCATGAATATCGGCAGTCTGCCCTCTGTCATGGTACGCATTGTAAAAGAGGCGTTCGGTCTTCGTCAGATGGCGGCGGGCGCTTTCGGCGCGGCGCTCATGAACGGTGTAAAGCGCGGTCTGTTCTCTAACGAGGCGGGCAGCGGCTCGGCGCCCTGCGCGGCGGCTGCGGCGGACGTTGACCATCCTGCAAAGGCGGGTATTATGCAGGCTTTCGGTGTGCTTATAGATACGATAGTTATCTGCACCTGCACTGCAATGATAATGCTTCTTGTTCCCGAAGGCAAGCTTGAGGGACTTTCGGGCATGGGACTTCTCACTACCGCAATGCACCATCATTTCGGTGCTGTGGGTGAGATATTTGTAACGGTTACGCTGTGGCTGTTCAGCTTTTCGACGTTTATAGGTATACTTTACTATGCAAGAGGAAACGTTGCATACCTGTTCGGCGACAACAAGATATCACAGCTTATTTATAAGATATTTGCACTCGTTATGCTGTTTATCGGCGGTCTTGCGGCGTATACTTTCGTGTGGGACCTCGGCGATATCGGTATCGCGCTTATGACGGTATTTAACATGATGGCTATAATCCCCATGTCGGGACAGGCGGTAAAGCTTCTCGACGAATATATGAAGAATAGAAAAAACAGGATGTGATTACATCCTGTTTTTTCTGTATTCGGTGGGTGTTATACCCTCTCTTTTAACAAAATCCTTATAAAAATTGACGTAGTCGGTATAGCCTGTTTTCTGCGCGACGGCAGAAACGGAAAGTACCGAGTCGCACAGCAGCATTTTTGCGCGCTCATGCCGTATATTTGCAATATATGCAACGGGTGAAAGCCCCGTCTGTTTTTTAAAAACGTTGATAAGGTGGTTTTTACTGTAGCCGCAAAGAGACGCAAGCTCGTCAAGCGTATGCCTTTTTGTCAGGTCGCGGAGTGTAGCTTTGAGTACCTTTGAAACAACGTCATTTGCAAAGTGCGTGCTGCCCCTCAGCATATCGAGAATACTGTAAAACACCGCTGTTTTTGAAAACTCATCACCGCCTGAAAGAAAGAGATAATCAAGCCTTTCAAGCGTCGGCAGAATAACGGCAGTGTCCAGCTCACCTCTTATTTTACAAGGGATATCACCGCCAAAATGGACATAGTAATAGTCGGCGCCCCCGCAATCGCCTGCGCTTTGCTGTAAAAGTCCCGCGCGCTGTATGTACCATTCACCCTTCTGCAGAGTTATAAGCTTACCCGCCTCATAAAACCTGAGCGTGCCGCCAAGCATGATTATGAGTACGTGAGTTTGTATGGTGCGGGTCACGTGTGTTTCACCGCGTTCAAACAGCTTGAACGCAGAATTTTCATAAATCGGCATATTCATGCTTATATTGTAGCATATATTGTGATAAATGCAATATAAATTTATAAAGTTATCTTAAAAGACTGAACGGTGGGCGTTACCATTCTTCCCGCCCTGTCGCATTTTGAGTTGCCCGTGTCCTCACGTGTGACACCCATAAACAGCTCACTCTCTCTGCCCTCGCAGGTGACGGTGGTGCCTTCCACCGTGATAATACCGAAAACAGGCGCGGTGTAGGTCACGCAGTGCTTGAGAGATTTGTATTTGTCAAGATACTCCTGCGGATAACAACTGTGGGCATTCGGTACCCACTCGTAGTTTGAAGAGTTTACCTCGAAATAGAGAATGCCGTCAAGAATTCTGACAAAATCGCGGTGATGATGTCCGTTCATTACCATAAGCACGCTGTGCGGCTTCTTTTTGTTGGCATCGTTGAATATCTTGCGTACCTCTTCCATGTTATGCACACCGTCCGCCTCACGCTCAAAGCTCTCATGTGCGATAACGATACAGGGACCGGGCGCCGTGTCAATGGTATTTTTAAGCCATTCAAGCTGCTCGGGCGGCATCCAGTCGCGTGCCTCTGGCATTTTGTAGTAGTTGCCGAGGTCAAAATGCACGTATTCGTCACCCACCTTGCAGTAGTTGGGGTCGCATACGATAATGCGGTAACCGCCGTTGTCAAAATAGTAATATCCCTTTTCCATTTTGTACAGTCTGAGCGTCTCCTCAAGCGAGGTCTTGTCTGTGTCGTGGTTGCCCAGACAATTGTAGGTCGGGATATGGAAATTATTGTATTTTTCTACAAAATCCACGTGGTTTGCAGGGCCGTGGGTAAGGTCGCCCGCGTGGATTATAAAATCAACCTTTTCACGCTCGGACGCCTCGAAAATAATATCAAGGTCTTCAAAGCCGCCGCGCATAAATGCGCCGGGCTTGTGATGAAAATCCGCAAACATAGTAAATTTCATTATAATTCCCCGCTTTCTTTTGCAATTTCTTTAATACAGCCCGCGCAGATGTTTTTGCCCGAAAACTGCTTTATGCCGTCCGTCTCACCGCAAAGAATACAGCAGGGGCGGTAGGGCTTTAAAATAATACTTTCACCGTCAACGAAAATCTCAAGCGGATCGCGTACCTCGATACCGAGGTTTCTGCGAAGCTCGACAGGAAGCACTATCCTTCCCAGCTCGTCGACTTTTCTTACAACGCCTGTAGCCTTCATATATATACCTCTTTTTGTTTGTTGAATAAATGATATACCAATTTTAAAGCTCCGTCAATGTTAAATTCAAAATAACAGTTGAAAAATCTGTCGAATGGTAGTAAAATAATATGGTAAATTTTATTTAAAGGAGTTTCATAACATGGAAAAGAAAATACTTGTTGAAATGTCTGCAAGACATGTTCATGTAACACAGCAGGATCTTGAGACACTTTTCGGTGCAGGCGCAACACTTACACCCAAGCGCGAGCTTTCACAGCCCGGTCAGTATCTTTCAGAGGAGAGAATCGACCTTATCGGACCTAAAAAGACGATCGCCAACGTTTCAATCCTCGGTCCTGTAAGACCTGAAACACAGGTTGAGGTATCTCTTACAGATGCAAGAACACTCGGCGTAAACGCACCTGTTAAAATGAGCGGTGACATCGCAGGCTCAGGCTCTATCACACTTAAAGGACCTGCAGGCGAGGTTACAATTGAAGAGGGCGTTATCGCTGCTCAGAGACATATACATATGACTCCTGAGGATGCTGAGGCTATGGGTCTTAAGGACGGTCAGATGGTATCTGTAAAGGTCGACACAGAGCGCGGCGTTATTTTCAACGAAACTGTTCTTCGCGTATCTCCCAAGTTTGCAACTGCAATGCATATCGATACAGACGAGGCAAATGCGGTAATGCTCCCCAGAGAAGCATACGGCATAATCTTAGACTAAGGACCGTTAAAAACACCTGATTTAAAAGAATATTAAAGGGAACTGTCATTTGGCAGTTCCCTTTTTTTGTAGCAATGTAGAATTTTTATTTTATATAAAAAATATTGATAAATTAACCACCTTATTGTAAAATTTAAATATAAATAACTGTAAGGAGATATTTCAAGACGAGCGCTCGAACAAGATGATTTGAATGGATTTGATTATCTATATTAGGGAAAGGAGAACAAATGAAAGTAAGAAAAGTTACAGGTTTTATTTTAATGCTTGTTATGTTGTTTTCTCTTTGTGCGTGTGTAAATAAAGTCAGTGATGAGGATGATGTTGCGGCTGTTATTGAAAAAGAAAGCGGACAAAATGAAAACACGACGGTACAGGGAAATCAGGGTGAAAAAGAACCCGATGTTATTGAACAGTTTAAGCAAGAAGCAGAAATTCCTGAAGACAGTAAAGTAACTGACGTATATGGTGA
>JAZPZR010000106.1:0-1989 GCA_045544795.1 Eubacteriales bacterium | reverse complement strand
CCTTGCGTGTAATTCACATGCTGCATCATATTTATATGACAGATGTATGGCTGAGAATATTGATATTACAAATACTTTGTCTGTCGTTTGCTTTGATGACCCAGTTAGGAGAAATTTCTTCTATATAGATCAGAATTCGTATCAAATGGGGAAAATCGCGGCAAAAAAACTTAAAGAATATACAGAAAGCGGTAACATCCCTGATAGCACCGTTCTTACACCGCATCTTATAATTGACAATAGGTAATAGCCTGATTGTATAATTATTTATAACACTTGTATCTTGCCCGATGCAAGTGTTTTTTTAACATCAATTATGCGCTGGTTTGATGAGCCACGGAATTTAAGACGAATGTCTTTTTTATCCTTTTCAAACCTTCCGTCAACAAGCACATCAATATTGTTTAACAGTGCGTTTGCGGTATCCCCCGATGCGCGACTGCCACCAAGTATTTCCTCAAACGTAAAACCGCTGTAGCACCATATGTCCTTGTGTGCAAATTCTTTTTTTACACGCTCGGTAAGTTTTAAAAGCATCTGTTGGTTTTCCTTTTCAAACGGCTCACCGCCGATCAGAGTAAGCCCCCGAATATAGACGGGGGAAAGATACTCTATTATCAAGTCTTCTGTAGCCTGTGTGTATTCGTTACCGTATTTAAAATCCCAGGTTGCCGCATTAAAGCAGTCGGGACAGCAGTGCCTACAACCTGAAACAAACAGGCTTACACGCACACCCAGTCCGTTTGCAATATCAGTTTTTTTGATTTCACCGTAGTACATTAAAGATGTAATACCCTTTCACGAATTTCCTGTGTACGACCCTGATTCCAATACTGTGTACCGATATAACCGCAGGTGCGGCGGGCAACGTTCATTTTGGACTGATCGCGGTTTTTACAGTGCGGGCACTCCCACACGAGCTTTCCGTCATCCTCTGTGATTAGAATTTCACCGTCGTAACCGCAAACCTGACAGTAGTCGCTTTTTGTATTAAGTTCTGCATACATGATGTTATCATAAATAAACTTCATAACTGACAGTACCGCATCAATATTGTCGCACATATTGGGAACTTCGACATAAGATATGGCTCCTCCCGGTGAGAGAGCCTGAAAGCGTGATTCGAGTGCAAGCTTTTCAAATGCGTCAATATCTTCTGTAACGTGAACATGGTAACTGTTTGTGATATATGCGCGGTCAGTTACACCTTTTATAATGCCGAATCTCTTCTGAAGCGCCTTTGCAAACTTGTAGGTTGTGCTTTCAAGCGGTGTGCCGTATAAACTGTAGTCTATGTTTTCTTCAGCTTTCCATTTGGCAGTGTATTCATTGAGCTTTTTCATTATTTCAAGACCGAATTTTTCGCCGTCCGCCTCTGTCAGCTTTTTGCCTGTCATGGCATAAACACATTCCCACAGTCCTGCATAGCCGAGTGAAAGGGTGGAATATCCGCCGTGCAGATATTTGTCAATTGTTTCACCGCTTTTAAGCCGTAAAAGTGCACCGTGCTGCCACAGTATCGGTGCTGCATCCGAAAGCGTGCCGGTAAGTCTTTCGTGACGGTATTGCAGCGCCCTGTGGCAAAGCTCCATTCGCTCATCAAATACCTCGTAAAACTTATCCATATCACCCTGCGCGGTAAGACCGATGTCAACCAGGTTTACAGTAACAACACCCTGGTTGAATCTGCCGTAATACTTGGGCTTGCCGTTTTCATCAACGTAAGGAGTAAGAAAGCTTCTGCAACCCATGCAGGTGTAGCAGTGACCGTCACCGTTTTTATCAATCTTGTTCTGTAGCATTATTTTTTTCGAAATATAATCAGGTACCATGCGCTTTGCAGTGCATTTTGCAGCAAGCTCGGTAAGATAATAATAATCGCTGTTTTCGCGTATGTTATCCCCTTCAAGCACATAAATTAGTTTCGGGAAAGCAGGCGTTATCCACACACCCTCCTGATTTTTAACACCCTGAATACGCTGCAGGAGT
>JAZPZR010000105.1:0-4012 GCA_045544795.1 Eubacteriales bacterium | reverse complement strand
ACCTTCGCTGACGGTAAGATAACTCTTAATTCAAACGAAGCAAAGGTTAATAAGATGTATATCGGCTACTTCGGTGAAGAAACAGAAGTATCAGATTGGGAAGGCTTTGTTGCAAACGCAAAGGCAAGAGCATGCGTGCTCACACCCGCCGATGCTTTTGGGACAGAACTTAAAAACGAGGGCTGCTACGTAATCCTTGTTAATTACACCGACGAAAACGGTAAGAATAAAGATAAGTATTTTACCTTCAATAACTAAAAATAATGCGGAAGAAGTAAAACTTCTTCCGCATTATTTTTAGTTATTAAAGGTAAAATATTTATCTTTATTCTTACCGTTTTCGTCGGTGTAGTTGACAAGTATCACGTAACAGCCTTCGTTTTTAAGTTCTGTTTCGTAATTGTCAGCGGGTGTGAGTATGCAGGTACGCGCTTTTGCGTTTGCAACGTAGCTTTCCCAGTCTGATACTTCTGTCTCTTCACCGAAGTAGCCGATATACATCTTATTTACCTTTGCTTCGTTTGAGCTAAGAGTTATCTTACCGTCAGCGAAGGTCACATCAGGAATACCGACCTTTGCATTTTCGCACTTAAAGGTGAATACCTTATCGTGCGACTTGCCGTTTTCGTCAAGATAGTTTACTACAAATCTGTAATATCCCTCTTTTTCCATGCGGTATGCCTTGCTGTCCTTGGGTGAAAAGTCGGCGGTAAAGGTGTCACCGCAGGTCTCTTTAAAGGGAGCAAAGCCTGCGTATGCGGTGTTCTCTTCACCGATGTAGCCAAAGTATACCTTGCGTGCGTTACCTGAAAGGGTAGCAACAGCACCTTTTGCGCTCATGTCAACTGCAGGTGCACTGTCTACGGTACACTCAACCGTGTAAACGTAATCTTTTCCGTCCTCGTTTACAACGAATCTGTAAAAGCCTTTTCTTGTAAGCTCGTAAGTATCGTTTGCCTTGGGCGCATACTCTGAAGTAAAGGTGTCGCCGCACTCTGTCTTAAAGTCGTTAAACCACTTGTACTCGGTGTTTTCCGTGCCGATATAACCCCAGTAAACGCGTCTTGCGTCCTGTGAGAGCACAGCCTTGTTATCCTCTGCCGCTACTTCCGGAGGTACGTATCCGTACATTTTAATTTCATTTTCAATATCGCTGACGGGAGCCTGCATCTGCTCTGCCGTCATCGTACCCGTGCTATTGCCGATAACCTCAACACCGAGATAACCGTCGGCATTGCGTTTATTTTCAACGCGGTACTCATTAGTACCTACAACGTTTGCACCCTGATCGCTTGTGTCATCAATATCAACCTCTACAGAGTAGCAATCCTTTAAGAACAGGTTGCCCTGTGTTGAGCCTGCTGT
Organism: Eubacteriales bacterium; assembly: GCA_045544795.1. Classification (GTDB taxonomy): domain Bacteria; phylum Bacillota; class Clostridia; order Oscillospirales; family QAKW01; genus RGIG9041. The sequence continues at coordinate 2,647 of JAZPZR010000105.1, read as the reverse complement.
AAGGTGTGCTTTACCGATTATACCGCCTATCCAGCTGTTAGTGTGGTCTATAAGCACGTCCTCTGTCTGTCTTGAATAGAGATTGTAACAGTTTTCAACGTAGTAAGGATAGTTGTCACCCTCATATTCAATGCCGTCAAGCCAGCCTGCGTATCCTAAGATACCGCCCCATACGAGGTTTATTTCGTTGGGGATAGCTTCACCTGTGTACACAAAGCTTCCGCTGTTTACAGAGTTTGTTATCTTAAGTGTACCAATGTCTGTATCACCGAACGCCTCTTCAAGATTGTTGTCGCTGTCGTTCTGAAGCACCGTCTGTGAGAAGGGAGAGAGAAGACCGACAATTCCGCCTACTGCAATACGTGCTGTGTTGGTGGGCATGGTGTAGTCGGTAAGCTCAATTGAGCCTGTAAACATACAGTGGTCTATCTCAGTGTTCATGCCTGCGGCACCTGCAATACCTCCCGTATGGGTGTGTACAGCATCGACCCTGTAATCAAGTGCACTTGTGCAATAGCTTACTGTTGTTGCAAGTAACTTTCCTGCAAGACCACCCGTGAGACCTGCGCGCCAATGATTATCGAAACCGAATTTGCTGCTTGCAGATTTGTCTGTTGACATAAACGTAACCATATTACAGTCTTCTGTTACATGGCAGTTGGTTATTTTGTTAAAATCCTTTGTTGCCGTTCCATCAAACGGTGCGGCAGCATAACCTACGAGAGGTGCACTTATCGTGCGTCCCACTACAGTGATATTTTCAAGCGTCACGTTTTTGATTTCTGCACCGAATATGACACCGAACAGGCCGTCGCCGTAGCGCAGACGGAAGGTGTTGGTTCCCTCATAGGTGGTTATGATACCGTTTTTGATTTTATAACCGCCGCCGTCGTAGGTTCCGCCGAAAGCCGCCATTTTCTTGTTTGCGTTATAGTAATAGCCTATCGGACGTATACTTTTTCTTTGAAGGTCAATATCATTTGTCTGCTTGAAGTAAACTCCGTCAAAAGAGGCTTTAGCATCATTCTTAACGTTACGCGCCATCCAGAGCAGGTTATTTCTTGTCGATATGAGATACGGAGATTCTTCTGTACCCTCACCTTCGGGCTTTACCGAAATGTTGTCATCTACCGATGCTGCTCCCTCTGAAGTCAGATTGATCGTTTGCTGATTGTAGGATTTATAATATCTATCAAGAACCGTTGAATAATATTCAATATTCAGTTTTCCGTCGTTGGTGTAGTTTAAAAGCGCTACCATGCCAAGACCGTCGGTTTTTTCGTCAGAAGTCTGCGGGTTAATGCATATTTCTGTTATGTTGTTACCGTTGATACCCTTGGTATAATTAGTGAGAATATTTTCTGTGCCGGTATGTCCGCATATTACTGAAACTATATTCTCGTATTTTTTGGCAACCTCATCCCATACAACGTCGCCCATGATCTTTGCAGTTTCTGTAACTGAATGTTGTGAATTGCCTGCGAGATATCTGTGAGTTACAATGACTACCTTGTGCTCGGGGTGTGACTCGACAACTCCGCATGCCCAGTCTAACAGCTCCTGCGACGGTCCGCAGTCAATGTTTATAAAGAGATAATCCTCGTCTGCGAGCTTAAGTGTGCGCCATGTGTTGTTGACAGAGCCTTCCTTATAAAAACCGCCGTAGTTTGTAAACTGGTCGGTATAAGGCTTGTGATTTGCAAAATAATTGTCAAACATCGGGTCGTCCGTGTTGGTCGTGCCAATTACGTTGTCGACAAGATAATCATGGTCGCCACGGACAAGAGAGTAATCTACCACACCGTCAAGGATGGTGATCGCTTCCTTCGCGTCATTCCACTCGCGTTCATAATTCCTCTGAGTGATATCGCCGACGCCGATTACGTAATCTATACCCTTTTCCTCTTTGTTGTCCGCTATCCAACGATAGAGCGCGTCGAGCTTATGAGGATTGAAATACGTCAGCAACTGTGTGTCGCCTACAACTGCAAGGGTGTACTTAATATCCGCGTTGTTGTCACGCATTTCATCCATCTGCTCTTCTGTCAGCCAAAGCTCTGAGCAGGTAAGGTCATAGCCGTTTTTGCCGTTATCGTATATATTGTTACGGTAATTTGAATCAGTAAGGTCGTAGCTTGCAATAAGTCCCTCTGCATCCGTATCAATAGCTGTGAGGTCGGCTTTTATTTCATCAGCCGTTCTTACTTTCGACCATACTGCAACATTTTTTATTTTGCCGCGGAAGAAGTTTGCATTAAAGACGTTATTAACGCCACCGATAACAAACGGAGTATGCGTTACGGCAGTTGACAGGGGCACGTGGTTGTTCACCGTCTGAATAAGCTCGCCGTCAATATAGCAGTGTACCTCACTGTTGTCGGCGTCAAATACTACTGCTATATTTGTCCACTTGCCTGTACGCAGATCTATTTTATCAAATGTAACACTATAGGAGCATAGCTGCTCATCCCTCCAACTCAATTTGGGAATACCGCCTGCAGTTACAGCAAGCGATACGTGAGCGCCCCACTTAAGTGTGCTCATAATATAGCCGAGTTCAACACCATCGGGCGTTGTTTCAGGGATTTTTACCGAAGCCTCGAATGTAAGAGGGATATCGGAAAAGAGCTTATCGGTGGCATAAGAG
>JAZPZR010000104.1:0-7876 GCA_045544795.1 Eubacteriales bacterium | reverse complement strand
ATCCAAAAAAATTAAAAATGCAGTTTGTATTCTCGGCATAGCCTTAGTGTGTATAGTGCTTGATATCTGTCTTGCATCTTTGATAAACAATATTGCAGTTACACTCGTTATCGGTGCAATGCTTGTCATGTTCTCAATTATTTATCTGAGGATCCGCCTTGTGACTATCAACCATGCAATGCAACAGAAATTACAGCAGTTTGAGCAGGATTTTGAGTTGTACGAGAAAATTTGAGGATAAGAAATGAAAAAAGCAATTATTATAATATCCATTGTTGTTGCTTCGCTTGTTGTGATAGCGGCAGGAATGGTTGGCTTTATGTATCTTAATGATTTTCATATTGAGATGCAGATGAAAGGTAAAAAGGATATCACTCTTGAATACGGCGATAAATATGTCGAGGAAGGTGCTGTTGCACATCTTAAGGGTAAGTTTTTGTTAAAAGACGGAAGACCTGTTGACGTTGTGACAGAGGGTAAAGTAAACGCAGAAAAGCTCGGTGAATATACCGTTAAATATACAGCAATTTTAAATAAAATGAATGCAGAGCTTAAGCGTACTGTCAGGATTGTTGATACCGTGGCGCCTGTACTTACGTTAAACGGAAAAACAGAAATAACACTTACCCGCGGTGATAAATTTACCGATGCAGGCTTTACCGCAACAGACAATTATGACGGGGATATTTCTTCAAACGTCATAGTGAGCGGTGCTGTTGACACAACGAAAGTAGGGGAGTACACGCTCACGTATGACGTTAAAGACGGTAGCGGCAACAGTGCGTCTGCAACCCGCAAGATAACTGTTAAAGCTCCGCCGGAACCTCCAAAGCCTGTTCTGCCTACGACGGTATATCCCGGTTCCAAGACTGTATATCTTACGTTTGATGACGGTCCCGGTCCGCATACCGCACGGCTTCTTGACGTGCTCCAAAAATACAATGCGAAAGCAACGTTTTTTGTTATAAAAACAGGTTATTCAGACCTTATATCACGTATGGCGGCAGAAGGACACGCGGTTGGACTTCACACTGCAACGCATAATTACAAAAAGATTTATTCGAGTGAGCAGGCATTTTTTGATGACCTTGAGGCAATTCAGCAGGTCGTTGTTGCCAAAACAGGTCAAAGAACAAATCTTATACGTTTTCCCGGCGGAAGCTCAAACCGTGTGAGCTCATTTAACCCCGGTATCATGACGCGTCTTACGGCTGCTGTCACGCAAAAGGGGTACCGCTATTTTGACTGGAACGTCGACAGCAACGATGCAGGCGGTGCAAAGACTTCTGCAGAGGTTATCACAAAGGTTACGGCGGGTATTGCCAAGCGTGACGTCTCTGTTGTTCTTCAGCACGATATTAAGAACTTCAGTGTTGATGCTGTTGAGACGATTCTTAAGTGGGGCGTTGAAAACGGTTATACCTTCAAAGCACTTGACGAAACGTCACCCGTATGTCAGCATACGGTTAACAACTAATAAAAAACCTTGAGAGCAAAAAATGCTTTCAAGGTTTTTATTTTAAAAAGCAGCTGTCGGGCATATCGCAAAGGCCAAGGAAATTCAGCAAAAACAAAAGCAGATTTACATCTGTTTCGAGCATTGATGCGGCTTCGGATACGGTATAGCCGTTTTTTAATATATCCGTTGCACTATCTGAATCAATTAAAAATGCCGAAGCAAACAGGTTTGCTTCCCGCTCGCATTTACCTGCCGTTGCCTTGTCGGAAAAAAGTATATCTTCACAGCTGAAGGTCTGCCCCTTGTGAAGAATAAAATGACCCAGCTCATGAGCACAAACGATCTTTCTCATATTACTGTCAAGCTTTTCATTTATTACAATTGCAGGCTTTGGTAAAGAAGACAGGAACACACCTTTAAGGGAACCTAAATCTTTGAAGCTTACGATGACCCCGTTTTCTGATGCGGCAATGTATGGGTCGCGGTTAAACGTCTTTGCCATATCAGATGCAATGGAAAATATGGTTTTTCCGTTCATTATTTGATTTCCTTTGTTTCCCAGTAAATTTCATTGACAGCGCGCATAAGTTTATCTTTGTCCTGCTGTGACATTTCGCCGCCTGCAAATGCACCCTGTATATCAGATATAAGTCTGTCAACGTCAAGCGCTGCCTGTACACCGCCGCGCTCTGCAGCGTCAATAACGTACTGCGCCTTATCATCAAGCAGATATTCATAAGATGTATCAAGCGCGGCCGCAATATCCTTTACTACAGCAATGCTTGACGGATGCCTCATGCCGCTTTCGTAATTCTGTATCGACCTGAGTGATATACCGACTGTGTTGGCAAGTGTCTGCTGTGATATTTTTTTATCACTTCGCAGTGATTTAATTTTTTCACCAAATTCCATATTTACCTCACAAATACGCAACATCGTGCGCAAAAAATGTATTGACAACGCAACATTGTGCGTATATAATAAATACGCAACATCGTGCGTATATTTATGATATACCAATATTGAGGTGTTGTCAAGAGGTATTTATGTCAAGAGTGATTTTGCATTGTGATATGAACAATTTTTTTGCATCAGTCGAAACGCTTCTCGACCCATCGCTTGCGGATAAATGTATTGCGGTATGCGGTAGTAAGGAAGAAAGGCGCGGTATTGTTCTTGCCAAGAATGAAGCGGCAAAAAAGTGCGGTGTAGCAACGGCTGAGCCGATTTGGCAGGCACAGCGGAAATGTCCGTCGATTGTTATTGTTCCTCCTCATTATGAATACTACTCTTACTTTTCAGAAAGAGCAAGAGATATATATTTGCGTTTTACCGATCTTGTTGAGCCGTTTGGTATCGACGAGTGCTGGCTTGATGTTACAGGCTCTGTAAGGTTGTTTGGAAAAGGAGAAAAAATAGCTGATGAAATACGCAACTCTGTTCGTAACGAGCTTGGCCTTACCGTTTCGGTAGGGGTTTCATTTAATAAAATATTTGCAAAGCTTGGCAGTGATATGAAAAAGCCTGACGCGGTTACTGTTATTGACGAAAAGGATTTTAAAAATAAGATTTTTTCCCTTTCTGCAAGCGAGCTTATCGGTGTGGGAAAAACTGCCAAAGAAAAGCTTCACCGTATGGGAGTTGATACTATAGGGGAACTTGCTGAGCTTCCGCGTGAGGTAATAGTGAGAAGGCTGGGCAAGCAGGGTGATGCCTTGTGGCACTATGCAAACGGATTGGACGATTCTCCTGTAAGCAGATTTGACTATGAGCCTCCCGCAAAGAGTATAAGCCGAGGTACTACCACCAAATATGACCTTGAAAATAACGAACAGGTAAGGCGTCTTATTTATGAATTGAGTCTGTCCGTTGCATATCAGCTCAGAAAAAATAAAATGGTAGCAGGCGCTGTGCAGCTTGCGGTTAAAAACGATGAACTTGTTATACGCGATTATCAGTGTCCGCTGACTTCGGAAACAGATAATGCACAGCTTATAGCAAAAGATGCGTATCGGCTGTTTGTTAAAAGATATGAATGGAAAGGCAATGTTCATTCGCTTACAGTACGCGCATTGAACCTTGAGCCTGCAAGCGCACCTGTTCAGCTTAATATGTTTTTTGATGACGAAACTTACCTCAGAACACGGATTATAGACAAAACAATAGATGAAATAAACGATAAATACGGAAAATATTCAATAAAGCCTTTAGTTTTACTTGATTAAATACAGTTGTGGATATATAATTATTTCAGAGGTGAGTAATTATGAACATTGCAATTATTACCGGTGTTACTTCGGGGCTTGGTTTGGAATTTTTAAAAAACGTAAGTTTAGTTCACCCCGAACTTGACAGTATCTGGGTTATTGCGCGCCGTGCATCGCGTCTTGAGGAGATAGCGAAGAAATACGATAAGGTGCGCGCGATAGCGCTTGACCTATGTGAAGTTGAAAGTATAAATAAAATTGAAGAGATGCTTGAAAAAGAAAAGCCGGATATTCGTGTGCTTATAAATAATGCGGGTTTTGGCGAACTTGGTAATTTTTACGAAAACGACCATCATAAGCAAATGGCTATGATCGACCTTAATAACAGGGCACTTACCGTCATGTGTACACTTTGTGCAAGATATATGAGTGAAGGCGCGTACGTGATCAACGTTGCATCAATTGCCGCTTTTGCCCCTAATCCTCGTATGGCGGTATATTGTTCTACCAAGGCGTATGTAAAGAGCTTTACACGTTGCATGAGATATGAGTTGAAATCCAAAAAGATCAATGCGCTTGCCGTCTGTCCCGGTCCTATGTCTACGGAGTTTCTTGACGTTGCGGGTATTTCGGGCGGTAAGTCAAAGACGTTTGAGACACTTCCGTATACAGAACCCGCTTTTGTTGCAAAAAAATCCGTTCGTTATGCTATGGCGGGCAGGGGAGTGTATACACCGCGATTGTTCTATAAATTCTATCGTGTAATGGCAAAACTGTTACCGCACAGTATTGTAATGAATTTTTCCAAGACATAGACAAACGCGTATTAACATGTTATAATATTATTCAGTTTTTTATATGGAGAGAGAAAAAATGATAAACAAAACTATTGATGCGTTGGTTAACTATGCGGTAGACTGTTCTTTGTGTGCTGAAGAGGACCGCGTATACTCAGTCAACAGACTTCTTGAGATTCTCGGTATTGACGAGTATACACAGCCTGAAGAATCTATCGACGAAAAGCTTGAAGTGCTTCTTAAAACACTTTGTGATTATGCAGTAGAAAAGGGACTTATTGATGATAATACCGTCTGCCGCGATTTGTTTGATACAAAGCTTATGGGCGCTTTGACACCCAGACCCTCTGAGGTTATTGCAAAATTCAATTCGCTTTATGAAAAATCACCCAGGGAGGCGACCGACTGGTACTATAAATTCAGCTGCGATACCGACTATATCCGCAGATACAGAATTGAAAAGGACGTAAAGTGGAAGGTAGATACCGAATACGGTGAGATAGATATTACGATCAATCTTTCAAAGCCCGAAAAGGATCCCAAGGCAATTGCGGCTGCAAAAAATGCGGCACAAAGCGGTTATCCCAAGTGTGCCCTTTGCCGTGAAAACGAGGGATATGCAGGCAGACTTAATGCTGCTGCACGTCAGAATCACCGTGTTATTCCGATTACAATGAACAATACTCCGTGGGGGCTTCAGTATTCACCGTACGTTTATTACAACGAACACTGCATCTGCTTTAATCAGCTTCACACTCCCATGAAGATTGAAAAAGCAACCTTCAGAAAGCTTCTTGATTTTGTAAAGCTGTTTCCGCACTATTTTCTTGGTTCAAATGCCGATCTGCCGATCGTTGGCGGTTCGATCTTAAGCCACGATCATTTCCAGGGCGGTAACTATGAGTTTGCTATGGCTAAGGCACCTGTTGAAAAGAAGGTTTGTTTCAACGGTTTTGACAGCGTTGAGGCAGGCATTGTAAAATGGCCTATGTCTGTTATACGTCTTGTGTCAGAGGATGATAACAGTCTTGTTGAACTCGCAGACAAAATACTTTCTGCATGGAGAGGCTACACAGACGAAGCTGCGTTTGTTTTTGCCAATACAAACGGCGAGCCTCACAATACAATAACGCCGATTGCGCGTGTACGTAACGGTAAGTATGAGCTTGATCTTGTGCTCAGAAACAATATAACGACAGATGAGCATCCGATGGGTGTATATCATCCTCATGCCGAGCTTCATAATATTAAAAAAGAGAACATTGGTCTTATTGAGGTTATGGGACTTGCAGTTCTTCCTTCAAGACTTAAAGCGGAACTCTCAAAGCTTGCTGATTTCATCGTTGATGGTAAGGATATCCGTTCCGATGCAGATATTGAAAAGCATGCTGATTGGGTTGAAACGTTTATTTCAAACTATAGCGTGACCAAAGAAAACGTTGATGAAATACTTCGTCTTGAGGTCGGCAAAACGTTTACAACAGTACTTGAACACGCAGGCGTTTATAAGTATACAGATGAAGGCAGAAAGGCTTTCATGCGTTTTGTTGAATCAGTAAAATAATTACCGAATACATAAAAACCACCTGCGGCTTATGCCGCAGGTGGTTTTTATGTATTATTTCATGTATTTGTCAAAATATGTGTCGATATCAATTACAGTACTTTGTTTTCTTGCGTCTTCAGCTGCGAAAACGAGGAGATGGTTTTTGCACGATATTTCAATCTCGCTTACCTGGCTTGCATCGATTTTGTCAGTAAGGTAATCATAAAGAGCGTTTACGATACCGCCGTCACCGCCGCCATGACCTGATACAATGCTGTCACCGTTGACTTTGCTATCAGCATCAAGATATGAAAAATCTTTTGTTTTGAAGTTGTAGTACTTAAACTTTTGTTCTGCCTTTGAGCTTGTGTCTGCCCAAAGCTCACCGAGTGTACCCATTATATGAGTTGAACGACCGCCTCTTGTAAATGCGCACATTGTCATTGTAACTGTTGAATTATCTTCAAACAGCATATTGACAGTCTGATGGTCAACAACGTCATTGTCACACTTGTAAACACATTTACCGTACTGTGTTGTTTCAAGTGCATGCATTACGTCATCATCGGTGGGATCTACAAGCTGGGTTGCGGCGGTTCTGAACCATGAGTTGTTTTTGTCATCATAGTAAAGCTTGACAGCGTTGTAAGGACAGTCGTTTGCAACAGGGCAACCCTCGTGACAACGCTCGGGTGAGCCTTCGGGTGCATTTTCTTTGCGGAAATGATTGAGTGAGCCAAATGACTGAATTTTTTTACAATCTTTATTTATGAGCCACTGAAGGATGTCGATATCGTGACAGCATTTCTGTAAGAGCATAAAGCTGCTTCTGCCCTCATTACCCCAGTTGCCGCGTACAAAGCTGTGACTCTGATGAACGTAGCCTACAGCTTCTGAGTGGTCGATAGATATGATATCACCAAGAAGTCCCTCTTCAATTACTGATTTGATCTTTAAGAAGTGCGGAGTGTATCTGAGAACGTGGCATACGATTATTTTGCGTCCACACTCTTTAGCTTTGCGATATATCATACTGCATTCTTCAGGTGTAGGAGCGGCGGGCTTTTCGAGTAAGAGATCATAGCCGAGCTCAAGTGCTTTAAGAGCAGGCTCTAAATGCATCTGATCCATTGTTGCAATTATTGCAAAATCTGCAAATTTCGGTACGTCAAGAATTTTCTCCCACGTATCGTAGCAGTTTTTCTCATCAATGTCAAAAAGCTCTTTAATAAAATTATTTCTGCTTTCGATAGGCTCAGCAACACCGACGATTTTAAATTTTTCGGGGTATTTTGCCATGATTTTTGAATAACCGCTTCCTCGGCTGCCGGCACCGATTACAATACCTGTTAATTGCTTCATTTTTATTATCCTCCTTAAGATGGTACGACATCATTATATATTGTACGAAAATGAAATACAACCGAAAAAAAGATAAATTTTATATAAAAACAGCTCACATATTCCGCACTTTTTCTGTGGGAACAGCTTCGAGTCGTTTGATTTTAACACCCAGGTCAGAAAAACGCTTTTCATACTCGGTCATAATATTAGGAGTGTCGGTCGAATGAAGGTCATATGTCACATTTTTAAGAATGAAACCAATTTCTTGCATTTCTTCAACAGAAAAATCAAATAATCCGTCATTGTCTGTTTTAAAATGTATTTCACCGTCATCTTTAAGAAGAGGGAGATATTGCTTTATCATTCTTCTGTGGGTGAGCCTTCTTTTTGCATGAGCCGCCTTCGGCCACGGGTCGCAAAAGTTGATATATATTATATCTGCGCATTTTTCAGGGAGTATTGAGGTTAAAACCTCTGCATCAGCACATATGAATTTGATGTTATCAAGCTCAAGCGCCGAAGC
>JAZPZR010000103.1:0-3304 GCA_045544795.1 Eubacteriales bacterium | reverse complement strand
TTTGCTACTTCCAAACCTCACCACTCGGCGTACCTTTGTACGCCGTCGGGCAAGCCTACGGCTCGGTTTGAAACTTCCGAAAAATTTTTTCTATCCCCTTAAAAAAGGAGCTGTAAAAAAATCACGTTTTTTTACAGCTCCCTATCTTTTCTGTTTCGGTGTTTCGCCCGTGATTTTTTTATAGTATCTGCAAAAATAGCTTACGCTTTCAAATCCGCTTGCGTATGCCGCTTCGGCAACTGTACAGTTGTCATATTCAAGCAGCTGCTTTGCGCGCTGTATACGAAGAAGATTGCGGTATTGCAGGGGCGACGTTCCGAACTGCTTGTTAAACAGCTGACGGAAAGAGCTGACGCTGACAGCAGACTCCTTTGCAAATACCTCTATCGGAAGATTTTCAAGATAGGTCTGTCTCAGAAGCATTACACCTTTCACTATCTGAGGATAGTGCGTGCTTTCAATATCGGGATTGTTATAGTGTATAAGTGACAAAAGCCGATAAAAAAGCTCTTTCCTTCTGAACTGACTTGCAGTATTACGGGACGCCCCGCACACCTCAAGCTTTGCCATGATATTCGCGACAGAATAGAGAGTATCGTCCTGTGCAAGCAAGGTGATATCCTTTGTATCAAAGGGATTTTTACCCTCCTCAAGCAGATCGAAGTTTATCAGAACAAAAGTGGTACCGTCTGCTGTAAACTGCATTTTATATTTTAATGACTTTGGCAGATAGAGCAGCTGACCGTGCGTTGCGGTAACCACGCTTTTATTATCGGGATAAAAGGTCGCTTCTCCTTCCCATATATACAACAGACCATGGGTACTCCGTCCGTTTTTTTTCGTGTTGACGGTGCGTCCTTTCGGTCTTATTCCCGATAATACGACAATATTATGTACAAAAACCTCTTGTGTGGAATCCATTAAAAATCACCTGTGTTTACCAATACTTTTTGCAGTACTTCATTACAGTAGCTGCACTTATAACATAGTTTATCACAGTATGACGTTTTTTCAAACCAATTTTTCGGAAAAGCGGCATTGTCAATAATAAACGGCGCAAGTACACCGCTGAAGGTGGGCTCGAAAAGATCCAGCGTGTTACCGAAATACCGCCTGCGCGAGTACGCATCAATTACCATTCCCGGCAGTTGATGAATCCTCGTTGCTAGCTTAACCGTGTCAAAAAGCTTTTCGTAATGACAGATATCCTCAGGCCGAATCCACGTATTCTGCAAAAGCTTTACCCAGTTTGCTTTGTCCTCAAGCGAGCGCCAGCATACGTACGGGTTAAAGTCTTTGATATTATGCATCTCACAGATCTCCGACTCGTGAGCTACGTTGTTATCGTGAAAGATCTGTCCCGAGCAGTTGATAAAGCAGCCGCTGTTTGCAAGAAGAACAAGTTTTTTATTATTGCCGTCCGCCCACTCCTTAAGCGTCGTAAGGTGGGCAATATCACGGTTATAATCACGCTGTACGTGAAAGGAATCAAACAGGTCGGACAGATACTCCATCCCTTTCACCGTACCTATTTTCATATTGACCGATGCGCGCACCTCGATCCTAGGGAAATTCTTTTTTACCGTGTGGGCGATGGCGGGTGAGGTGGTTGTGATAATATCCACCCCGCACCCGATGCTTTCAAGATAGTCGATAACAGAGCAAACGCTGTTTGCAAGCTTTTGGGATAAAGAGTAGGCGCCGTAGCAGTTTGCATTAAACAAAAGATCGAGCTTTACACCCATATCCTTTATCTTTTTCAGCTCCTGCTCGGTTTTTGCCTGCGCACCCCAGTCGGTAGATCCGTGACGGATGGAGGCATCACTTCTGCCCGCGCTTATATCCTGCCATGCAAAAAACACCTCTGAAATGCTTTCGCGGTAGGCGGAAACTATTTCGGAAAACGGCTCGCTATCCTCTTTATTCAATTGAAATCCAACAGAGTATTTTATCATTTTAGTCTGTTTCCGACTTTGTTTTTTTTGCGTTGGGTGAGTCAAGCCCCTCATACGGCGGCTTGTAATCGACCTCTATCGCAGCCTCGTTCCAATTAACTGTCCACTGTTTTTCCGTACGGAAGGGACTGTGAAATTTATTTTTAAGTACCCCGCGCTTTTCAAGGCTTATCATACATGCACGTGTGCAGCCCTTTGCACCGCAGATAGCCTTTCCCGTATTATACAGATTTTTGGGCGCTTTTGCAAACGGAGAGATTTCAGAAGCCTTGTATTTATCTGCACGTGATGCGCTTTTACCGTTAAAATAGTCGCCGTTTTCTCCCTCGCTGATTTCTGTTGCGCCCTGAAAAACGATATCGCATTTGTCCATATCAACGTCCGCCCACTCAAGATCATAGCCGCCGACGTTAGCTTTTATAGTCCGGTCGGCAGGAATACAGCCGCCGGGACATTCCCGAACACACGCCATACATCTGTTACAGAGTGTACCCGGCTCAATGATAGGATCCGGCTCAAGCTCCATATCGGTGATAATAATACCAACTCTCACACGCGGGCCGAACTCAGGTGTGAGAAGCATTTTTGAATAGCCTATCTCACCAAGACCGCACAAAAAGCCTGCAATACGAAGATTTATCATAACGTCGGGCGCCGCCTTGCCGGGTGCTACGGGTCGTGAATAGTTTTCTCTTAAATATCCGACAGTGTCGATAGCGCGCCAGTCACTCTGATGACCCATAGGCACAGCCTCGTAGCCTTCATCCTCTATCATTTTACTGAGATTGATAACGGTCATGGGCATATAGAGATAAGTAATACCGCCGTAGCCCATAGCGGAATAGTTTGAAAAATAAGTGCCCTCTTCTACTCCCCTGAGTGAACCGCGCATTACACGAAAGCCCATTGCGATAATTGATTTTGCATTAGGCATTATCTGTTTGGGATCCATCTGTATAGGAGCTGTGTGCCAACGGTCGATAGAGCCGATTCCGACAATATCTGCGCCAAGACGCTTTGCCGCCGCCTTGATTTGTTCTGACGTAACCATAATAATTCTCCTTTTGAAATATTTAACTTAATTATAATCCGTGATATTATTTTTAAAAATCAACAAAACACGCGGATCATTGCACAAAACGACAAAAAGAGAAATGACGTACATAATGCGCTCGGCATCCATTCATATAATCTATGCATTCAAATTATGGTTTATTGAATAGACGGAATTAGTGTACTCTCTTGGCTCCACTTGTCAGGGGAGCTGTCGCGAAGCGACTGAGGGGTAGTCAGCATCAAGCAAAACTCTACAAAACTGACTACCTTTCCACCGTCTTCGACGGTCCCCC
>JAZPZR010000102.1:0-28408 GCA_045544795.1 Eubacteriales bacterium | reverse complement strand
CAACTCCTTGGCTCACAGAACGACATGGCTACGATCCGACTTGGGCGCCGACCCCTACGAAATAATTATAAAACATCCCGTAAAACTACAATTTAAACAGGAGTTTATTTCACGTCTGCCTTGGGTGTGACGCCTTTTATTTTTTTATACACCGATATAAAATAGGACACGTTGTCAAAGCCGCAATGGGCGGCGGTCTCAGTCACCGTCATATCCTTTGACATAAGCGCCTTTTGCGCATGGTTTATTCTTGTAATATTAAGATACTCCTTAAAGCTTTTACCGACCGTCTTCACAAAAGAGCGGGAAAAATAGCTGTAGCTCATACCTGCGATACGCGCGCACTCGGCGGCGGTTATCGGCTGATTATAATTTTGATTAATATACAAAAGAACGTCATAGATACGTCTTGTCACCGCTTCGCCGCTGCCCTCATTTACACCCTCTGTTAAATTTCCCTCACGAAGTATTTCAAGTAAAATCGACGACATACTCACAGTCAGCGCAATACTTCTTGCAGGTGCATCACTTTCAAATTCATTCATAAACCGAATGACCGCATCTCCAAGCGGAGTGCCTTTCAGCTCTTTTGCCGTCCAGAAGCATTTTCTGTCGGTATCAAGCGCAAAAAACAGAAGATACGCACTGTCCGCCTTTCCGTCAGAAAGCTCTGCAAGAAGTGACGGACGCACCTTTATAACATAATAGGATGATTTTTCGCAGGTGCTGTAGCTGTGATGAATGGTGTTTGAGCGAAGAAGCACCATATCACCGGGGAGTGCCGAAAATCTCTGTTCATCGACACATATGTCGTAACTGCCCTCTTTGACTATCAGAAACTCTATTGCAGAGTGTATGTGCGGTTTTATAACCTGTTTTTTAAAGCCGTGCGTCTGAAGCGTTGCGGATATCGGACAGCTTTCAAGCGTCACGCTCTCCTTTTCGACAAAAAACTCCTGCATACTCACCTCGACAAAAAATTGATATTTTCAAGCAAAAAAATTATAGTAAATACGTGATTATAATGATATTATAACACAAAAAAATAATATTTCAAGGAGGCATAGATATGAACTGCGGTATTCAGCTTTACGGCGTACGCGACCTTGCAGAAACAGGACTTGACAAGGCAATCGAGGCGGTTGCAGGCCTTGGCTACAAATCGGTCGAGTTTGCAGGCTTTTTTGATAACAGTGCAGACGCGGTATGCGGCATGCTTAAAAAGCACAACGTTGATATCTTCGGCACGCACTCATCACTTAAAGAACTTACAGACGACTATGAGGGCACCGTTGCCTATCACAAGGCTATCGGCAACAAACACTTTATAATCCCCGGCTTCAAGCTCCGCAATCAGCAGGAGATAGACTATTTTGTCGAAACTGTAAACGAGCTTTATCCAAAGCTTAAGGCAGACGGTATCACACTCGGCTTTCACAACCACGCAAATGAGGTAAGACCCAACGGTGACGGCTCTG
This sequence comes from Eubacteriales bacterium, assembly GCA_045544795.1. Lineage (GTDB taxonomy): Bacteria > Bacillota > Clostridia > Oscillospirales > QAKW01 > RGIG9041. Next base: position 26,930 of record JAZPZR010000102.1, on the reverse strand, counting down.
TCGCGCTTGAGCAGATAATTTACCGCACCGATATCGCGCTTGAAGTTGACGCCTACTGGGCATACGTCGGTATGGGCGATCCCGTCGCGCTTTTGGAGAGGGTAAAGCAAAGACTTATCGCAATACATATAAAAGACGGTGACAGCGAGGGTACAGGCTACCCGCTCGGACTCGGCACGGCACCTGTTGCAGACGTCTACCGCTTTGGCGTTGAAAACAATATCCCGCTTGTAGTGGAGAGTGAGACGTGTAACCCTTCGGGCATTGAAGAAGCAAGAATTTGTATAGAATATCTTAAATCACTTGAAAAATAAATAATTATAATATAAAATAAATTTAACTATAATTTGGAGGTACAAAATTATGGCATTACCCGTAGCAGTTCAGGTGTACTCGGTAAGAGACGACGCAAAGGCTGACCTTCGCGCAACACTTGAAAAAATAAAAGAAATGGGCTATGACGGTGTTGAGTTTGCAGGTCTTTACGATCACACAGGCGACGAGGTCCGCGCAATGCTTGACGAGGTCGGTCTTGTTGCAGTTTCCGCTCACGTTCCGTTTGCGGATATGAGAAAGGACCCCAAGGGCACGCTTGAGACTTATGCAAAGATAGGCTGTAAGTATATCGCAGTTCCCTATCTCGTTGAGGCAGACAGACCCGGTATCGGCGACTTTGATAAGACTGTTGCAGACGTTGAAATGATCGGTAAAGCTGCAAAGGAGCTCGGTATTCAGCTTCTTTACCACAACCATGATTTCGAGTTTGTAAAGATTGACGGCGAATACGCTCTTGACTATATGTACAGAGTTATCTCACCCGATTATCTTGCTACAGAGCTTGACACATGCTGGGTAAACGTCGGCGGTGAAAATCCTGCTGACTATATCATGAAATATGCAGGCCGCGCGCCTATTGTTCATCTTAAGGACTTTGTCGGTCAGAAGTCGGACAATATGTACGAGCTTATCGGTATTGATAAAAAAGCCGAGAGCACCGCAAAGAAATTTGAGTTCAGACCTGTAGGCTACGGCTGTCAGGACTGGGTATCGATCCTTGATGCCGCTGAAAAGGCAGGCGCAAAATGGGTCGTTGTTGAGCAGGATAAGGCTACCATCGGCAAAACACCGCTTGAGTCTATCGCAATGAGCCGCGCATATCTCAAAACACTTGATTATTAAAAAATTATTTTTGTGGAGGAAATAACAATGAGCATGGGCAACAAAGAACTCGACAAAGAGTTGAACAGCTTTACAGACCGTACAGAAGTTGCTACGGTTGACACTTCAAAGCGTATCCGTGTCGGTATCATCGGTACAGGCTGGATCGCAGATTCACACATGAAGAGCTATCTCAAGATGGAGGACGTTGACATCGTTGCAGGCGCTGATATCGTTCCCGGTAAGGCAGAGGCTTTCTTCAAAAAATGGGGCGTTGTAGCAAAGTGCTACGAGAGCCATCAGGCTATGCTTGATGACGAGAGCCTTGCTCTTGATGCAGTCAGCGTTTGTACATACAACTGCCAGCATGCAGAGCCGACAATTTACGCTCTCAACAAGGGCATCCACGTTCTTCTTGAGAAACCGATGTGCGTAACGACCGAAGAAGCAATCGAGATCATGAAGGCTGAAAAGGCTTCGGGCAAGGTGCTTTCAATCGGCTTCCAGCCCCGTCTTGACGACAACATGAAAAAGATCAAGCAGATCGTTGACAGCGGCGTTCTCGGTAAGATCTACTACATCCAGACAGGTGGCGGCCGCCGTCGCGGTATCCCCACTCCTTACGGCACAACGTTTATTGAAAAGAGCACAGGCGGTCTCGGCGCACTCGGTGATATCGGCTGTTACTCACTCGATATGGTGCTTAATGCTATCGGCTATCCCAAGCCCCTTACAGTATCAGGCTACAAGTCAGACTTCTTCGGCACACGCGAAGACTACTGCGGCTACAAGGTACCCGAATATGCAAAGAAATTCGGTGTTGATGACTTTGCTGCAGCATTTGTTCGTCTCGAGGGCGGCATTATTCTCGACTTCCGTATTGCATGGGCAATGAACATGGACACTCCCGGTGACACCATCATCCTCGGTACAGAAGGCGGTCTCCGTATTCCTTCAACAGAGTGCTGGAACGGTACAGTCGGCGGTGCTATGAAGATATATCATGAGGTTGCAGGCTCACAGGTTGAGACTGAGATTCCGATCATCAAGGCTAAAGAGGGCGCGCCCTCACTCTTCGATAAGAAGATCCGTTCATTCCTCGATGCTTGCAAGAACGGAACACCTGCTCCTGTTCCGACCTCACAGATCCTTTACAATCAGGCAATTCTCGACGGTATCGCAAAATCGTCAGAGTGCGGCCGTGAGATCGAGATCGAGATCCCCGAAGTATAATTCAAATAAAAAAAGAGCCGAAAGGCTCTTTTTTTATTTGCGATCCGGGAAAATTTTTTCAGAAGTTTCAAACTTTACCGTAGGCTTGCCCGAGAGCGTACAAAGGTACGCCGACGGGTAAAGTTTGGAAGTAGCAAAAAGCATATATAAAAGAGAAAAGCGTTAAAACTTAACGCTTTTCTTTCATTTTTTAAAAAACTTTTAAACTTATTTTCTTTATTTCCCCTGCTTTTTGCGGTCTGGGAAATTTTTTTTAAAAACGCTGTTTGATTCTTTCTACTACGTTTTTGTTAGTCTTCATTCTGACAAAGTTGATTATGTAGAATATAAGTGCTATCTCGTTAAAGAATGCACAGAACACTATCATACCGATAGACTCGGTACGTGCAAAAACTGTTTTCGGGTCGGTATACACGCGCTCAAGGTAAAAATCAATTTTCGGCACAAGCTTGAAATTGACGATACCGACAGCAACAAAAAGCGCACCGCAAAAGAAATATACACCGCCCATAAGACCGCCGAGAAAAGCGTCAGCCGCAGCAGCCATTGCTATCGTCATCAAAAGACCGACAAATGCGAACACTCCGCCGAGTATGGTAAACACGATTCCGTAAATCTTCCAGGGTATACGCTCATATCTTAAAAATCTGTGTGTGTCATCAAGAAACTGTTGTTCCTCGGCAATATAATCGGGTGCCTGCGTCGCCGTACCGCAATGGGGACAGAACTGATACCCTTCGGGGATCTGATTGCCGCAATTAAAACAAGTTTTCATTTTATCACCTCTTTATAATATTTTGCAATTTTATTTTAACATAATAATTGATTAATTTCAATAACCAAATCTGTAAATCGAAGCAGAATTTAAGTTTACCCTATGCATGTCAATGCTCTTTATTTCAGGGCTTTGATAGGTTTTGTAGTGATATATTCCGCGGTCTGCTTCCATACAGCAAATATACTGCGTATACTCATAGCCGTCTCCCACCCTACAGCACCCGCGGATCTGCTTTACCGTATCTGCAATATGAAAAAACTGACAAAGACCGTCATCCGACACCGAGTTATTTTTCATAAATACCGCGCGTACAAAACGCGAGCGTGAGGAGAGGTCACCCGGAAGTCCTACACCGCCAAGACCCAGACTTTCGCCGTCGGGACTGTCGGGAGTGAGATGCGCATATCCTTCAAGATTATCAAGCTGCTGCTCAAAGGGCGGCTCGTTTGTAAGCACACCCGTATCATTCGGGTATATAAAAACACCTGTTTTCACTGCTTCTACCGTCACACATTTTTTACCGTCTGCTATAAGCCAATGAAGAGGCGCGGGCGGAAGCTTATCTGAAAAGGCGGTATCTGTTATAACAGACTGTTTTAAATAGGACACCGCCTCTTTCACGTCCGCGCACTCTGAAAGCAGGCGCGGTATAAGCTCATACTGCGCGAGACAGCGTACCTTTTCCCTCGGCTTGACGTAAAATGCGCTGTCTTTAAAATTAAGCCCCGCCATGCAAAGTCCTTTTTCATTCATGCCGTCAAAAAAGAGCGGGTATCCGTCCTCCACCTTTGCCATACCGCACACGGCATAGTGCGGAGTGCCCGCAAGCGCAAAGCCTCTGGGCATTACCACAGCCTCCTGCCCAAACTCTGTATGATGGTCAAGCGTGCGGCCGAAATAGTGACCGCCGTTTATATATGAAATTGCCGTACACATAAAAAACACCTCAATTCTATTGTATTTAAAAAATAAATCTTTATACTGTTGACAGAAAAATACCGCGTAATATATAATTTAAAAAAACGATTGAGGTGATAGATATGTACAGTCCCGATGGAGCACACTTGAGAGAGCTTGCTCAAAAACCGTTGCTCGCTTTTGACAGCGAAAAGGATTTTGAGACTCAGAAAGCAGAGATCACAAGCAAGCTTTCGGAGCTTTTGGGCAGAATGCCAAAAAAAGTCCCGCTCAACCCTACGGTCGAATACGTAAAGGAGCAGGACACCTTTACAGAATACAGGATTTCTTTTGATACTGAAAAGGACGTCCGTGCAGTATGTCTTTTGTGTATTCCTAAGCAAAATCGCGAAAAGTATCCACTTTGTATCGTTTTACAGGGGCACGGCACAGGCATGCACGTGTCTATGGGACGTAAGCTGTATGAGTCGGACACTCCCGAATCGGGTGACCGTGATATTGCTCTGCAGGCGCTCGCGCGCGGGTATGCGGCGCTTTGTATCGACCAGCGCGGTATGGGTGAGAGACGTACAGAGCTTATACAGGAATCCCAAAAGAATGATGAGGGAAAGCCGCGTTGTCAGGTGACGGCAATGCAGGCACTCATGCTCGGACGTACGCTTATCGGCGAGCGCGTGTGGGACGTATCGCGAGCTATCGACCTGGCGCTCACCTATCCCGAAATTGACGGTGATAAAATCATGTGCACGGGTAATTCGGGCGGCGGCACCGCCACCTATTATGCCGCTTGTATGGAGCCGCGCATAAAGGTTGCAATGCCCTCCTGCTCGGTATGTACCTTCAGACACTCGCTCGGTATTATAAAGCACTGCACCTGCAACTTTATACCGCATATTGCCAGGTACATGGACATGGGCGACATGGCGGCGGCTATTGCTCCGCGAAAACTTGTTATAGTAAACGGCAGGAAGGATAATATATTTTTACATGAGGGCGTGCTTGAGACGTTTGAGACGGTAAAAAGCATTTATAAGTCGGCGGGCGTGCCGCAAAACTGCGCACTTGCAACGGGTGACGAGGGTCACAGATATTATAAAGACGCCGCATGGAAAGCATTTGACGAAGTAACAAAATGCGGCTGGTAATAGTTTTTGAAGCGTAGTATGAATTATAAAGTAGGCACCTGTGTGACACAGGGGACTGACACAGGGGACGGTTCTCTGTGTTTGTAGAATGTGGGCGTTATATCAAGAATTAGGCAGTTACAAACTTGTGGCAAAAAAAGTACGCCGCCACCCAGATACAGTTGGTAAGTACGTAAAGATATACGAAGCCGCACAAAACGTTGCTAATATATCACGCTAAAAAAAGAGAGTGGTTTTCCACTCTCTTTTACTTTATGATATTTTCCTTTTGGAGCTTATAAGCCATTAACTCAATAATATATTCTTTACACTCCCTTTGGTTGCCTTCCCATTGCTCTATAGTCCTTTTGGGAATATTAAAATAATCTGCAAAAACCTTTTGCGTCATTCCAGTAAGATTTCTTAATTCTTTAATCGTCATACTATTTGTCCTTTCTTTTTTTGATAAAACCAATTACTGCTTTTACACCGCCAAAGCACATGACACAGGGGACGGTTCTCTGTGTTTGCATTCGAGCTATCACATAAAATAATGAAATCCTAGCTGATGCCAGGATGATATCAGCTAACGCTGATGAAATCTTCGGCAATGCCTCAGATGAAATATAATCCACCCATCCGTCGTCAAGACGGATTTCATCGTGAATACGATTTTTCCCACCCATAAGGGTGGATTTAGTTAAAAAACCGACAAGTCAAAACTTGTCGGTTTTTTTGGCGGAGAGAGTGGGATTCGAACCCACGGACCCTTGCGAGTCGACGGTTTTCAAGACCGTTCCGTTATGACCACTTCGGTATCTCTCCAAATGCTAAAATATCTTAACACATAAAAATGCTTTTGTCAATAGTTTTTTCAATTAAAAAATTGCAAAAAATTGTTGCGTTTGAAAATCAAGTGGTATATACTAATATTATATATTTTGAGAAAAGGAGAATACTATTATGTACGACAGAATTTTTAACTTTTCGGCAGGTCCCTCAATGCTTCCTGTAAGCGTTCTTGAAAAAGCACGTGATGAAATGCTCAACTACAACGGTTCAGGCATGTCAGTTATGGAGATGAGCCACCGTTCAAAAGTATACGATGAGATCATCAAGGATGCGGAAAAGCTTCTTCGTGAGGTTATGAACATTCCTGAAAACTACAAGGTGCTCTTCCTTCAGGGCGGTGCTTCGCTTCAGTTCGCAAGCGTTTGCATGAACCTTATGAAGACAGGCAAGGCTGACTACGTTGTAACAGGTCAGTTCTCAGGCAAGGCTTATAAAGAGGGTCAGAAATACGGCGACGCTCACCTTGCAGCTACAACCAAGGACGAGAACTTTACAAGAATTCCCCGTCAGGAAGAGCTTGATCTTCGTCCTGATGCTGATTTTGTACATATCTGCTTTAACAACACCATTTTCGGTACAAAGTGGGATTACATTCCCGAAACAGGCAACGTTCCGCTTGTTGCTGACATGAGCTCATGCATTCTTTCAGAGCCTGTTGACGTATCAAAGTTCGGTCTTATCTACGCTGGCGCACAGAAAAACGTTGCACCCGCAGGTCTTACCATCGTAATCGTAAGAGAAGATCTTCTCCGTGACGAGCTTGATGCTACTGTTCCTACAGTTTGCTCATACAAGGTAATGGCAGAGAACGAGTCAATGTACAACACTCCCCCCTGCTACCCCATCTACATTTGTAAGCTTGTTCTTGAGTGGATCAAGGAGCTTGGCGGTCTTGAGAAGATGGCTGAGATCAACAAGGCAAAGGCTGCAAAGCTTTACGCTTGTCTTGATAACAGCAAGCTGTTCAACAACCCCGTTAAGCCCGAGTGCCGTTCAATGATGAACGCTACCTTCCGCGCAGAAGACGACGAAGTAAACGCTAAGTTTGTCAAGGAGTCAAAGGCTGCAGGTCTTGAGAACCTCAAGGGTCACCGTTCGGTAGGCGGTATGCGCGCTTCTATCTACAATGCAATGCCTGCTGAGGGTATTGATAAGCTCGTTGCTTTCATCGAAGAGTTCGAGAAAAACAACTAATCAATAAATAATTAAAAGAGGCTGAATGCTTTCAGCCTCTTTTTTATTATATTTTTCAATCAGTCATTGAATTCCCGCTCGGATTTTACGACCGAGCCGTCGTTTGCATTTATATCATATGAATATTCGTGTTCGCGCGTTTCAAAATCAACCTCCCAATAGGGCACTCCGCGCTCGCGGTCAAGCTCAGCGTCAATATCAAAAGCAGACGCCTTGTCAACGCCCGCTGTTTGCAGGGCAAGCTCTATCGCGCGGTCTTTGGAAATGATATCCTCATTTTTCCTGTCGGGTGCAAAAGCCTGTTTAACGGTATTTACAATTTCAGATGCCGTATCCTCATTATGCGGGTTGATTATCTGCGCTTTGCAGGCAGAAGCGGCAACAACCGTTAAAACCACAAGCAAAACTGCTAACGTTTTTTTCATTGTCGTTTCCTCCTGTAAAAGTAATTTTTACGCACACCTGCAAGGGCGCTATGGCAAGTTTATTAACATTATATTGGAGGGAGAGAAAAGCAAACGTTTACTTCGCCCCTGCAGGCGCGCCGGTATTAAGTTTATTAAAAAAGGGAGACGTTTTACCGCCTCCCTTTATAGCTTACTTAAAGTATCTGTTAAGAAGGCCTTCAAATGCCTTGCCGTGTCTTGCCTCGTCTCTTGCCATCTCATGAACTGTGTCATGGATAGCGTCAAGGCCCTGCTCCTTAGCGCGCTTTGCAAGATCTGTCTTTCCTGCAGTTGCGCCGTTTTCAGCATCAACACGCATCTCAAGGTTTTTCTTTGTGCTGTCTGTTACAACCTCACCGAGAAGCTCTGCAAACTTTGCAGCATGCTCTGCTTCCTCGTAAGCTGCCTTTTCCCAATAAAGTCCGATCTCGGGGTAACCCTCACGGTGAGCAACTCTCGCCATTGCAAGATACATACCAACCTCGGTACACTCACCCATGAAGTTAGCGCGAAGATCCTCTTTGATATCCTCAGCTACGTCCTTTGCAACACCCACGATGTGCTCTGCAGCCCAGGTCTTGTCAGTCATTTCCTCGAACTTATCAGCAGGAACTTTGCACTGGGGGCATCTTTCGGGCGCGCTGTCGCCCTCATGAACGTAACCGCAAACTTTACATACAAACTTTTTCATAACAATATACTCCTTAACATTTTAAAAATTTTTAATTTATACATTTTTTGCACAGACCGCCAAAGAAAATATCCTTCGTCTGTGTCTTAAATCCTGAAAGACCGCTGATCTCAAGCTTGTCAACGTCGAAATCATAAATCTTCGAGCAACAGGAACAAATGAAATGTCCGTGCGTATCGGTATTTCCGTCGTAACGAAGCCTGTCGCCGTCAACCGTGATCTCAAGTGCAAGCCCGTGCTCCTTCATCTTGTGAAGATTATTGTGTACCGTTGCCCTTGTGACAGTGCTGTCGGCAAGACGGAGCGCGTTGTATATCTCTTCGGCATCAGGATGCGTTTTGTGATGAATGAGATATTCATACACAGATATCCTCTGCGGTGTGACCCGCAGTCCGTGCTCACGGAGAGTTTTTACAATCGTTTTTGTATCCACGTCACTCCTCCTTTCGTATGTATAATACCATGTCAAAATCCAAAAGTCAATACTTTTTAATAAATATTTTTTGATTTTTATTACTTTTTTATAATCATTATAAAAAAGTCTGTTAATTGTAGTATTTGCAAGTGAAAGTGATTAGTTTACCAACTCCATTTTTGAGAATAATTTTAAATAGTGATCTATTCAAAAATGTGTTTTCAATTAACACTGCGTCAGGAAGGCGCGCCGGTATGGTGACTCATTTTATCAAATAAAACACGGTGTTTACATATAAAATGACCTGTCAGTGATCGCCGAATCAGCAGGACTCGGTAATATAACAGGTCATCCATATGATGAACAAAGATATAAAGTCGGATCGGGTCGTGTAATGGCCGTCACGCATTATTCTTTATTCATTTATATATTATTATAAATATACATAAAATACAAACCTTGATTTTATATGCCTATGATTACACTTTATCTTTAAATAATTACTATGTAGTATTTATTATTTCTTTATAATAATTATAAAGAAGTTTGGAGAGCAAATACAAAAGTTGTGCTGTTTGTCAGACTGTCGGGTGTATTGTATATAAGAATGTAGGGTTTATATATCTATCCGTTTATTATATGATAAGAGCAAGCTGATAAAACAAAGTAAAAAGGGCAGTACATCACTGACAGCGAAAGTACTACCCGAAAGATTATTTTATTTCCATATTTCGTCAAAGACCTGTTTAAAGCCTTTTGCCATAAGCAGATAGCCGAGGTCTGAAGGGTGGGTGCCGTCAACGAGGCAGTTATCCCAATCGTCACCCTCAAGCAGCTTACCCGCATCAAGATAATACACGTTATCACCCATCGACTTTGCCGCAAGGTAATTCTGATATATTATCTCGCGTCTTGTGTCAAAATCACCGCCCCACATAACGCGGTCGGGAGCCGTTGCCATTATTACGGGAACGTCGGGGCATCTGTTACGGAACGCCTTATAAAACACCATATGCTTTTCAAGCAGCTCCTGTGAGTTTGACACGTTATGGTCAAAATCGTACACGAACACGCTCATATCAAGCGATGCAAGATACTCCATCATCGGCATCTCACCCTTGCATGCGCCCGACCAGCCGAGGTTGATATACTCGGTATCAAGCTTTCTGCAAAGCGTGTTTACGTAGTTGATACCGGGACGGGAAGCGCAGGCGCCCTGCGTTATAGACGAGCCGTAAAAAACAACAGGCGTTTTTCTTGAGTATTCTTTCGCAGGCAGAAGCTTTGCGCCCTTTCTGAGCGCTATCTTAAGCGAGCGCACCTCACGGTAAAGAGGCATGTATATTTCATAGTCGGCAAGCTCTTTTTTAACACGGCGCTCAGAAGCGTAGCTGTTCCCTATATCATAAGGCGGTGTGAACAGCCTGTAAAAGCGTCCGTTTTTATAAAGGTCAAAGCCCGACTCACCCGCAAGCGTCATAACAGGCTTGCCGATAAGCTCGCCAAGCTCGGCATAGATCGCGATATAGTCAGAATCGGTCGAAAAGCGCACGCGACCGCCGCTTGAATAGTGGTTAAGCACCGCAACCTTGGGAGAAACGCTGTCTGCAACCGACTGCGGCATTCTTAAAAAACAACCGTACTCCTCGTCAAAAAATACACCGTGTATCGAAAACGGCTCAGTCCTTATATCAAACCATTCTATATCCGTTTCTGTAATATTTGTATCTACAATAAAATTCTTATCAACTTCCATATTCTGTACCTCCGTAAATAATATTGTAGCATATTTATTTGACATTTCAAGAATAAGTTTATATACTAAAATAAAAAACGGAGAAATATTATAATGAAAGAATATACAGAGTATGCAGTAGAGAAGACGTGTGAGCTTCTTTCAATAGACAGTCCGTCGGGATTTACGGGCAAAGCGGCGGAATGGGTAAAAAACGGGTTTTTGGCGCTTGGATTTTCTGCACATATCACCGCAAAGGGCGGAGTTATCGCAGACCTCGGCGGGCGCGACTGTGACAACGCGCTTTTACTTGAGGCGCACGCTGACACGCTCGGCGGAATGGTCGCGCAGATAAAATCAAACGGCAGGCTGAAGATAACGGCGCTTGGCGGCATGCGTGCTGAAAACGGTGACAGCGAAAACGTAAAGATATACACACGCGGCGGCAAGGTTTACGACGGCACGCTCCAGCTTTGCAACGCGTCGGTACACGTAAATGCCGATTTTGAGAGTACAAAGCGTTCTTTTGACACAACTGAAATAGTTATTGATGAAATTGCAGACAGCGAGGATGAGGTACGCGCGCTCGGTATTGAGGTTGGCGACATCGTAGCCTTTGATCCGCGCACGGTAGTCACCGCTTCGGGCTATATCAAGAGCAGATTTTTGGATGACAAGCTGTCAGTCGGAATACTTCTCGGTTTTGCAAAATATTTAAAGGATACGGGGGCTGTCCCTAAGCGCCGCATCTATGCTCACGTAACGGTATATGAAGAGGTGGGACACGGCGGAAGCGCATCTGTTCCCGCAGGTGTCAGTGAAGCAATAAGCGTTGATATGGGCTGTGTCGGTGATGGGCTTACCTGCACAGAAAGAATGGTATCTATCTGCGCAAAGGACTCAGGCGGTCCTTACAGCTACGAGGTGGTAGGAAAGCTTATTGATGCCGCCAAAAAAGAAAACGCCGACTACGCAGTCGACGTATATCCCCGCTACGGCTCGGACGTTGAAGCTACACTTCGCGCAGGCTACGATATAAAGCACGGACTTATCGGCGCGGGTGTGTACGCAAGCCACGGCTACGAAAGAAGCCACAAGGACGGCGTTGAAAACACGCTTAAAGTGTTAAAAGGATATATACTGTAAAACAGAGGGTTGACTGACGTCAACCCTCTAGCTTTTTAAATTTTCTGACGAGCACCCAGTAATCGATCGCGATGGGTATAAGTCCCATAAGCCATGCGGCAGGGTTTGCAAAGCAGACACCCGCAAAGCCAAAGACGGGAGCAAGCGCGATTGCCGTGCCCGCGCGTCCGATAATCTCGGTAAAGCCGGACACAAGCGGCATTGTTGCACGCGACATTGACTGAAGCGCCGATTTATAAATTACAAGCGGTCCGAGAATTACCGTAAGCAGCGTATTGGAAAGAATATAGAAGAATCCGTTTGATAAAATAGTGCCGTATTCCGCCGCCGTAACACCCTCAGAGCTTACAACGAGCGTAAGCGCGGGTCTTCCCACCAAAAACAGCAGGACCGATGCAACAGCCGCCCATATAAGCGACATGATGACTGCGCTGTTGACACCCTTTCGTATACGTCTGTATTCACGCGCGCCGTAGTTTTGCGCGCAGTATACGGCAGTCGCAGAGCCGAGCGACAAAAACGGCTGTGTTACAAACTGCTCTATCTTTGCCGCGGCGGTATATGCCGCGACCGCGAGCGTGTCAAGTCCGTTATATACAAACGTGGTAATAATACCGCCCACAGATATGACCATATTTAAAAACGCCATCGGCAGACCTGTTTTCAAAAGAAGTGACACCATAGCGCCGTCATACTTAAAATCAGACCTTTCAAAATGCAGTATCGGCAGTTTTTTAACAACGTAGACGACACAGCAAAGTCCCGACAAAAGCTGGGCTATGACCGTTGCAATACCCGCGCCCTCAGGTCCCATGCCGAAGTAAAGTATAAATACGATATCAAGCACTATATTTATTATACTTGCAACGATAAGGAAGTACAGCGGTGTTTTGGAGTCGCCAAGCGCCCTTATCATATTAGATAAAAGATTGTAAAGCGCCGTAGCACATAGACCGCCGAATATCCATATAACGTAGTTATAGGACATATTTATAATATCTGAAGGAGTGTTTAAAAGACGGAGTACCGGCATTGCGAAGACACAGCAAAGCACCGTCATTAAAACCGAGATAATTGCCGAAAGGGTTATTGAAAGCGCAAAGCTCTTTTTTACACCCTTAATATCATTCGCGCCGAACTTTTGCGCAGTTACCGCAGAAAAGCCTGTAGTCAGCGACTGTATCGCCCCGCTTGCAAACCAAACGAGGCTTCCCGTGGCGCCAACCGCCGCAAGCGCACGCACACCGAGTATCTGCCCGACAATTACGGTATCCGCAATATTATAAAACTGCTGAAACAGATTACCTATGAGATAGGGAACGGTAAAGGCAAGAATCAGCTTTGTAGGTGAACCTTTTGAAAAATCCGTAGTCATAATATTTCCTCTTTTCAAAAGAGATTATGACACATAAAAATTTAAAAATCAATAGTTTTTCACAGGAATTCTCTCTGTTTTTGCCGACTCGTAAAAAGCATGCTCCACCCGTTCGCCGTCGGCGTATCTGTACTCGTATATGTACTCGATATTTCCCGCAGGACAGTCGTAATAGGACGTTGCAAAAACACCGCCCGTTTTATCGGAAACGGTTATATCATGCAGTGTAAAAACGTCGCGGTAGGAAAAGTGCACGCACTCACCGTCGGGATAGCACACGCGTGTCAGCGCACCGTCCGCATTGTAATCAAACGTTATAGGCCCGTTTTCCGTTGCGATATATTGAAGAAGATCCCCCGAATAAAAAAATCCGTAGCTTTCGCCGCGGATATCGGTAAACTCTGTAAGACGGCCGTCCGAAAAATTCAGTCTGCCGTGCGTCTCATTAGGAATCACAAGTGACCAGCCGCGGCCGCACGCTCCCTTCTTCTCCCGCATATCCCATCGGTATACCCGCCATATACTGTCCGTATCCTTACTTTGTATCACAAGTCCGCATCCGTTCTGATACACACTTGCCGTGCAATATGACCCTATTGTCTGAGTCAGCTTTAACATTGTTTTCACCTCTTTATTTTCTATTTCATAAACATTATATACGCACGATGTTGCGTTGTCAATAGAAAATTACGCACAATGTTGCGTCTTTTTTCGACAAAAACAGACGTTAAACGGGAACTCCCATTTAACGTCTGTCTTGCAAGTTTATATCAGATTAAAGACTCTGCTCACCCTTCTCGATAAGCTTCTTAACCATATAACCGCCAACTGAGCCTGCCTGTGCAGAAGTAAGCTGACCGTTGTAGCCGTCCTTAAGGTCAACACCGATCTCACGTGCAACCTCAAACTTCATTTTGTTAAGGCCTTCCTTGGCATTCTTTTTAACGCTGTTATTCATTACGTTTTCACCTCCTTGGTACAGTAGTAGTTTAGACGGAGATGAAAATATAATACAATGAAAAATATGTAATTAATTGAAAATTTCGCCTTTTGATTCAAAAAGCCGTAAAACGCCCGCTTTTATATCGGGATATGAGTTGAGCGTCGGATCTTTTTTAAGCAGGTGACCCGCGCACTGCGATGCGTTTTCAAGAATCGACACGTCCTCTAAAAAGCCTGCCGCCTGTATTCCCGAAAGACCGTGCTGGTCAGCGCCGAAAAAGTTACCGGGACCGCGAAGCTCAAGATCCTTTCTTGCAATCTCAAAGCCGTCGGTCGTTTTTGCAAAAAAGTCCATACGTGTGACAGACGACTCCGACTTGCTGTCTGAAACAAGCACACAGAAGGATTTTTTATCACCGCGTCCGACCCGTCCGCGAAGCTGATGAAGCTGTGAAAGACCGAAGCGCTCTGCATTTTCCACCACCATGAGCGTGGCTTCGGGCACGTTTATACCGACCTCGATGACCGTTGTCGATACCAGTATGCTTATCTCACCCTTTGCAAACGCGTTCATGACCGCATCCTTTTCGGTTGCCTTCATTTTACCGTGCACAAGACCGACGTTGTTTTGTCCGAAAAGCTTTTTAAGCCCCGTAAACCTCGCCTTTACGCTGACAAGGTCACTTTCCTCATCCTCCTCAACAAGCGGACAGACAACGTACACCCGCCCGCCTGCGTCGATATTCTTTTTTATAAACGCATTAAGTCTGTCACCGTAGCTTGAATCGACAAGATATGTAGATATTTTCTGTCTGCCTGCGGGAAGCAGGTCGATGACCGAAAGGTCAAGGTCGCCCCACATCATAAGCGCAAGCGTTCTCGGTATCGGCGTTGCACTCATAACAAGAAGATGTGTGCCCCGCCCCTTGTCAACGAGTGACGCGCGCTGCATAACGCCGAAGCGGTGCTGTTCGTCGGTTATTACAAGACCGAGATTACAAAACTCCACGTCCTTTTGCAAAAGCGCGTGAGTGCCGACGCAAAAGTCAATGCTTCCGTCCAAAAGCCCCGCCTTTATCCTTCTTTTTTCGGCGGCGGGAACTGACGAGGTGAGAAGCGCCGTTTTTATTCCAAGCTTTGAAAAGACCGATTCAAAATAAGCAAAATGCTGATTTGCAAGCACCTCGGTCGGTACCATGATGACCGCCTGCGCGCCGCTTTTTATAACGGAATATGCGCACTGACCCGCAACGTAGGTCTTACCGCTTCCCACGTCGCCCTGGAGCAGTCTGTTCATGGCAGTACCGCTTGCAAGGTCGCGTGATATCTCTGCGATCGCGCGGCTTTGCGCCTCTGTCGGCTTAAAGCCGTGAAGGTCGGAAAATGCGCTGTCGGTCTCCTTTACAACGTAACAAGAGTTTCTTCGCGCCTTGCCCTTTATCATACGCAGACCCAGCGAATAATACAATAGCTCTTCAAAAATAATGCGGTGGCGCCCGCGCTCTATATCACGCATCTCCTCAGGAAAATGAATACCCGCAAGCGCAGTATAGCTGTCACACAGACCGTAATGCTGACGTAGTGACATAGGCAGAGGGTCGCAAGGCTCAAAGCCTGCAAACGCCGCCTTCATAAGCTTTCTCATAAACTTCTGATTGATGCCCTGCGTGAGAGGATATACGGGCAGAATACGGCTTTCCATATTATAGGGGTCATAGTAAACGTCAGGAGAGGTCAGCTGTATCGCGCCAAGGTCGGGCACTTTGCCGAAAAACAGGTAGGTGCCGCCCTGATGAAGATTGTTTTTTATATACGGATTATTGAAAAAAATTATTTTGAGAGTGCCCGAATCATCGTTTACGTACACGGTCGTAAGAATTCTGCCGCCCGAAATGCGCGTTTCTGCAACGGGGCGGGAAACTGTTGCGACAATACTGACCTTATGTCCGCGAAGGGTGAGAAGGTCACCTATCTCAACGCTGTCACCGAGGTTTTCGTACCGTCTGGGCATGAGCGAAATGAGGTCGCCCACCGTTTCGACCCCAAGCTTTTGCAAAAGCTCATATTTTTTTGTACCTACACCCGTAAGTGTTTTAACGCTTCTGTTCATAGTTTGCACCTCTTTATTCATAATACAATAAATAAAAAATTTTTTCAATAAACCGTTGAATTTAATTGCGTTATAAAATAAAATGTTTTTAAGAGGTGAGTTATTTTGACAGTAATCATAACGGGCGGTTCGGGCGCTATCGGCTCAATGTGCGCGTACGAGGCGGCAAAGAGAGGGTACGACATCCTGCTCTGCTATAATAAAAACAAAGAGGGCGCCGACAGGGTGTGCGACATGCTTTCAGCCTTTGAAAGCAAGATAGTAACGGTGCAGGCGGATATCACAACGGCAAAGGACCGTGAAAAAATAAAAGAAGCCGCGCAAAAAATGGGCGGCGCCGATATACTTATAAACAACGCGGGCGTTGCATCAATAATGCCGTTTGCGGACACCGACGATAAAATGAGCGCGGACATGTGCAATATAAATCTGATATCGCATATGGATCTTACGCGTGAGATATTACCGCAGATGATAAAAAAGCAGGCGGGCGCTATCGTTAACGTTTCGTCGGTATGGGGCGTTACGGGCGCATCGTGCGAGGTGCTTTACAGCGCGGCAAAGGCGGGCGTTATCGGCTTTACAAAGGCGCTTGCAAAGGAGCTTGCGCCATCGGGAATTACGGTAAACGCGGTAGCTCCCGGCTGTATCGACTCTGCCATGCTTGAAGGGCTTGACAAAGACGAGCTTTGCGAGATGATACCTATGGGGCGCACAGGCAACGGGCTTGAGGTTGCGCGCGCAGTCTTTTTCCTCGCCGAGCACGGCTATATCACAGGACAAACTTTGTCAGTCGACGGCGGCATGAACATTTAAGAGAGTTAAAAAAGGCACAGACTGCAAAAAAAATCTCACAAACTCTTTTTAAACACTCTTAATTATTTACTTGACAAAAGCATTTATATATGTTAGTATAACTGTGATTACAATATTAAAACAAGGAGAAACTCTCTATCATGGACGGCGACAGTAGCGACGATTACGCAAACTGTAACACTGTAAAATATAATATAGCATACCTATATCTTATACGCTATAGGTATGCTTTTTTGCGTCTTTAGACAAAAAAACAAGGCAATACCGAACAAAAAATAATTTTAAAAAGGAGTAAAAAACACTTTAAAAATGGACGGTCTACCTATGCTCCTGGCAATAATGGTTTTCTGTGTCATTATGTCAGGATATTTTTCAGCCACAGAAACAGCAATGTCCACCTACAGTAAAACAAAACTTAAAACACTTGCCGAAAAGGGCAACAAAAAAGCAACGCTTGTGTTAAAGCTTACAGATAACTACGATAAACTGTTATCGACTATACTTATCGGCAACAACATCGTAAACATCCTGCTTGCGTCCCTCGGTACAGTCGTATTTATCAAGCTTGTCGGCGAAGCCTCCGGTCCGTCGGTCTCTACCGCGGTTATCACGGTCGTGGTTCTTATCTTCGGTGAGATCTCGCCGAAAAGTATCGCAAAAGACATGCCCGAAAAGTTTGCAATGTTTGCAGCGCCCTTCCTTAACGTGCTGATGATAGTGCTCACCCCCGTAAATTTTCTTTTCACGCTGTGGAAAAAGCTTTTGTCACTCATTGTCAAAAACGATGACGACGGCAAAATGTCACAGGAAGAGCTTATCATGATGGTAGAAGAGGTTGAGCAGGACGGCTCTATCGACTCTGACGAGAGCGAGCTTATCAAAAACGTTATCGAGGTAACGGAAAAGCTTGCAAAGGATATTCTCACCCACCGTGTCGACGTTGAGGCGGTGCCGATAACCGCAACGAAAGAAGAGATCGCGACGGTGTTTACAGAGACCCGCTTTTCGCGTCTTCCCGTTTATGAGGATACAATTGATAACATTATAGGTATCATTCATCAGAAGGACCTTTACGTAAACGGCAAAATGACCGAAAAAAGCATAAAGGATCTTCTGTCCCCCGCCGTGTTTATACATGAGTTTGAGCAGGTTACCGACCTTCTCAAGCGCTTACAGAATGAAAAGTCACATATCGCAGTCGTCGTTGACGAGTACGGCGGAACACTCGGTATCATCACGCTTGAGGATATACTTGAAGAGCTTGTCGGCGAGATATGGGATGAGCACGACGAGGTTGAAGAGGATATCGAGCAGGTCGCAGTTGACACCTTCGTTGTTGACGGTTCTGAAAATATCGACGACTTTTTCAAGTTCTTCGAGCTTGAGTGTGAAACCGAAAGCGTTTCTGTCGGCGGTTGGATAAGCGAACAGCTCGGCAAGATCGCAGAAGAGGGTGACACCTTTGATTACGAAAATATCCGTGTAACAGTTGACACCATCGACTCGCACCGTGTTGAGTCGGCAAAGGTCGTTAAAATCATCACGGAAGAACCGGAAGAATAATATTATATAAAGGAGAAAATTATCATGAATTGTCCGAGATGTAACAATCCGTTACCGCAGGGCGCAACGGTATGTCCCGTTTGCGGTACACCCATACAGTATGCTCAGCCCCAGCAGTATGCTCAGCAGCCTCAGCAGTATGCTCAGCCGCAGCAGTACGTACAGCAGCCCCCTCAGCCGCAGTACTACCAGCAGCAGTATTATCAGCAGCAGTACTATCAGGCGCCCCCTCAGCCGCAGGAGCCGAGCAAGATGGCAAACTTCGGCCCAGCATTCAAAAGCATCTTTTCAAAAAACATTGTTGAAAGCATAAAGGCGGCAACAAAGAGCACGGGACTTGAGTGGCTTATATTCTTTGCAATTTCATCAGCTACCTTTGCACTTGCGTTTTCTGTAAATCTGTTTGAAATGACGAAGATGGATTTTGACTTCCTTCTCCTTCTCAAGATGTTTGCAGTAAACCTCTTTGCAGGCGCGGCTATGTTCATGCTCACAGCAGTTGCTATCCGTATCGTGTGCGGTATCGGTTCGACCGAAAAGATCTCATTCACGTCGGTATTTAACCTCGTAGGTCTTGCATCCGTACCGCTTTCGATAGTTTACGCGTTCAACATACTTCTCGGCGCAGTTTTCTTTGCGCTCGTTCCCTTACTTTCAATTACCGCGCTTATCATGACGGTAGTTCTT
The DNA here is from genome assembly GCA_045544795.1 of Eubacteriales bacterium. Taxonomy (GTDB): domain Bacteria; phylum Bacillota; class Clostridia; order Oscillospirales; family QAKW01; genus RGIG9041. The sequence goes on along the minus strand of JAZPZR010000102.1, from coordinate 7,747 downwards.
CTGTTCGAGGGTGTGAAGGAACTCAATCAGCGCGAAAACGCTCCTTTCTTTGCGTTTGCTATCGCGCTTCTCGTTCTTGTAATAAACGCTGTTCTTGTAACAATGCTCTTTAACTCTATCGGCGTTGCAAGCGAGCTTTCATATCTCTTTAACATGATCGAGAGACTTTTCTAAAATAAAAATAAAAGGCACCATTTTTGGTGCCTTTATTTTTTTATAATTCAATCGTAGCAAGTATGCCGTAGTGATCTGACTGGACCGACTCTCCGTTTTTCTCAATAACTCTTTCGTATTTCGGGCATTTTATCTTTTCGCTGAGGAACACGTAGTCAATTATACTGTCACGCTTTCCGAAGCCGTGGTATGTAGGACCGCCGTCTGTAACCTCCGCTACGTCTCTTGCATCCTTTAAAAGCGAGTTTGCAGTAGCAAGAGTGGGCGAATCGGGCGTTGCATTAAAGTCACCTGTCAGTACGAGCGGCAGATCGCTTCCGAATTTATCCGATATAAATTTGCAGACAAGCTTTATACCCTCCTGACGCGCAGTTTCACCGCGGTGGTCAAGGTGTGTGTTTACAAAGGCAAAGCGCTTGCCCGTCTCCTTTTCCTCAAACAGCACCCAACAGGTTATGCGGTAGCACTTGGCATCCCATCCAAGACTTTCAACCTCGGGTGTTTCTGACAGCCAGAACCAGCCCGACTCAAGCGCCGTAACTCTTTCAGGATTCCAAAAAATCGGCGTACCCTCAAGGTTATCTGACTTTCTGTACTTGTTTATGTATTCAAAATCCGCAAGATCCTCTTTGAAGAACTCCTCCCACGTAGGAATGAACTCCTGTATACCGATGATATCGGCGCCGTGCTCTGTAAGCGCTTTTTTCATAAGCGGGCGGCGGTTTGCAAAATTACCTATCTCTTCAAACTCCCAGCACATTACGTTCTGGCTCATAACCTTTAACATTTTAATCAACTCCTTTTTATACATTATACCACACTTGACTTTAATATCAATAATAAATATAATTTTTATCAGAGGTGATAGGAATGGTAGAAATATATTACGGAAGAGCAGGCACGGGCAAAACGATGAGGCTTATGGAACGCGCCCGCGAGCTTTCCAAAAACACGGTACTTATCGTACCCGAACAGCTGTCGCTGACAAGGGAGAACGAGATACATTCAAAGGGCATTGACAATATTTCGGTGCTCAGTTTTTCGCGTTTTGCAAACACGGTATTCAGAACTCTTGGCGGTACTGCCAAAAAACATCCCGACAACGCCATGCGCGCATCTGCCATTCACCTTGCAATAGAAAATTCATATTCTGAGCTTGAGTATTTTAAATCGACCGCAAGAACGCAGGGCTTCGCAAGCGCGATTGCCGAAGCGTTTGATGACTTTGACCGCGGCAGGCTGACGCAGGAGATGATACTGTCGATACCCGACAGCGAGCTTTCCGCCCGCGTCAAAAGTAAGTACCGCGACATGTTTACGCTGTACAAGCAGTATAAATCTGTATGGACGGACGAGTATAAAGACCCCTCAGGTGACCTTGAGCATGCGGGAGCACTTTTAGAGCTGAACGAAATATACACCGACACGGTATTTATGTTCGACGGCTTTTTCGGGTTTACCGAGGTACAGCTTTACCTCATCTCACAGCTTATTTTACAGTCACCGCTCTGCATTTTCGCATTTACCACCGACCTTTCGGGCAATCAGCTTTTTGCAACGGTCGACAGAGCGATAGCAAAGCTTACGCGCAGATGCGACAGGCTGTCGGTAGAGGTAAAGAAATATTCTGTCGGCGATATACCCTACCGTCTTAAAGCAGACGGTCTTGTGCAGGCAGAAAGGCATGGCTTTGACGTTGCGGTAAAAGAGGGCGGGAAGGTAAACGACGGCATTTCGGTCTTTTGCGCATCAAACATAAACGAAGAGCTTGACTATATCGTATGTAAAATCAAAAACGACGTACTTTCGGGGAAATACCGCTATCGCGATATCGCGGTAATATCCCCCGATGCATCGCAGATATCCCACTTAATAACCGCAGTTTTTGAAAAGCACGGTGTACCCGTTTTTGCGGACACAGAGCGCACGCTTGCATCTACTCCGCTTTTTGCCATGATACTGTCTGCGTTTGATATTGCGCTTTACGGCTTTGAAAGAGAGCCTGTCTTTTCATTTTTAAAGACGGGTCTTTGCGGCTTGCCTCTTGACAGTATTTCACAGCTTGAGCATTACGTCCGTCTGTGGAACATCCGCGACAGAGGATGGAAAGAAAGCGAGTGGACAAGAAACCCCGCAGGCATCGGCGAGCAGATAGAAAAGGATACCGAGCTTTTACAAAAGCTGAACGAACTGAAGGAGCATATCTGTTCGCGCCTGTCGAAATTCGTCACCGCCGTGTCAAAAAAATGCACGGGCGGTCAGCTTCTTTCGGCGGTGTACGAGCTTACCGAAGCATTTTGTGTAAAAGAAAACCTGCAGGCGCTTGCGGGTGAGTTTGAAAAGCGGGGCGACCGCGCACTCCACGACGAATACAGCCGGGTATATCCTCTTTTTATCGACCTGCTTGACAGCATTTACGCCATTTACGGTCAAAAGACGGTAAGCCTTCGCCGTTTTGCAGACATGTTTGCCTTCTGCGCATCGTCGGTAGCCGTTGAATCGGCGCCCGCGCGCACGGACGAAGTGCTTTTTGCATCTGTCGGAAGCGCCCGCGCAGAAAATAAAAAGTGCGTTTATATTCCCCGCATGAATCAGTGCTATATCCCGCTTGTCAAAAAGCAGTCACCGCTTATAACAGATGCTGACAAGCGCATATTTGAACGCCACGATATCCCCGTATCTCTTGATACACAGATGCTTTCCTTTGCCGCGCACTTTGATTTTTACACGGCGGCAATGGCTCCCTCGCATGAACTGATACTGACCTATTCGTCATTTTCGGCATCGGGTGACCCGCTTGCCGAGTCGGAATATCTGACCTATATAAAAAATGCGACAGGCGTCGGTGTAACCACCCGCGCCGACCTTCCGCGCGACTTTTTCCTCGTATCTCTTGCGGGCGCTACAGACCTGTGCTCCAAGACCGGTGACCCTGTACTCCTGCGCGCAGTTGCTGAGGCGGGCGGTATAACCGTGCGCGATAATGACGAGGTGGACACGCTCTCGCAGGAGATAGTGGACACGCTGTACTCCAGACACCTTCACCTTTCCTTCAGCGGAATGGAGGAGTACGTATACTGCCCCTTCAAATTCTTTATGAACAGGGGTCTTAAGGCGCGCCCGCTCACCCCCGTACAGTTTAATGCGGCGGATATCGGCACATTTATACACAAGGGCCTTGAAGAACTGCTGTCGGGTGATTACGATATATCGACACCTGAAAGCGTGTCGGAATCTGTCGGTATCATTTCAGATGAATATTACAACACCGTGCTTGCGGACATGAAGGGACGTTCGCGCAGGTTTGACTATATGTTCCATCGCGCAAAAAAGACGTTTGGCGATGCGGCGCAGTCGGTGGCTGCCGACATACGCAGTTCCGACTTTAAGCCGCACTCGTTTGAGCTTGATATTTCAAAGTACGGCGATCCGTACGCTCTTGACGGCGGCCGCACGCTCACCCTTGTGGGAAGCATTGACAGAGTTGACATGTCAGAGGACGGCTTTGCAAAGATAGTTGACTACAAAAGCGGCTCGCAGGCATTCTCTTTTGAAAAAATGTACAACGGACTGTCACTTCAGCTTCCCGTCTACGCTTCTGCAGTAAAGGCAAAGGATCCCGACGTGAAAATTGCCGCAATGTACTACCTCAAGGTAGGCGTGCCTGAGGTGGAGTCGACGTCCGAGCTTGGTGTTTCGGACGAGGAGTATGCAAGCAAGCTTGCAGGCTACTATTCACGCGACGGCGTGTTTTCGTCAGACGATGCGGTGACAGACCGTCTTGACACGCACAGTATTAAAAAAGACAGAATAATTCCGCAAGAACAAATTGACAGGCTTATTGAATTTACCAAGGACAGAATCGTAAAAACAGGCAAGGAGATCACGTCGGGCAACGTCGCGGTCTGCCCGCTTACAAGCAAGCCGTGCGATTACTGTGACTATAAAGCAATCTGCGGAATATCGGGGAAGGATGACGCCCGCGTGAGAAAGCTTGCGCCTCTTCCCGACGGTTTTTTAGAGGAGGCGGAATAAATGAAATTTACAGACACACAGCAAAAAGCAATAGACCTTAAGGGCGATTCGCTTCTCGTTTCCGCCGCCGCGGGAAGCGGTAAGACGGCAGTACTCACAGAGCGCGTTATACAGAAGATAACCGCCGACCCGCCCACTCCCATAGAGTCGCTGATGATACTGACCTTCACGACCGCCGCCGCGGACGAAATGCGTTCAAGAATTTCAAAAAAGCTGCGTGAAAGGCTTGCAGATTCACCGACCGACCCTGTTTTGCGCCGTCAGCTTTCAATGCTCCCCTCGGCTCAGATATCGACGATACATTCGGCGTGCTTTTCTATAGTGTGTGAAAACTTTGAGGCGCTCGGTCTTGACCCCATGCTGTCCATCGCGGACGAATCACAGACAGAACTTATGAAGGCGGACACGCTTTTGGATTTTGTCGAGGAGCTGTATCAGAATATGGACAGTGATGCCGATGCAAAGCTTATCATAGACTCTTATTACGCAGGCAAAAACGACAACAAGCTTTTTACCGTAATTGAAAAGGGCAGTGAATTTTTATCGTCACTTCCTTTCCCTACGCTTTACGATAAAAAGATAGACGAGCTCAATATAATAGACCATGCGCTTTTGATACTTTCAAAAAAGCTTTCCGACATCATTGACGGCTACGGTAAGCTTGGCGAGTGCGGTGACCCGAAGATCGCGGAGTTTGCCGACTGCGAGTGTATGAATATACGCAGAGTTTACAATGCCGTAACGGAGCATGATTATACAAAGGCGTATGAGCTGTCAAAAGAGGTCACGTTTGCGCGCTTTTCAAAGCCAAAGGAGCTTGACAAGGGCGCGTGGGAGCCGATAAAGGCGGACAGAGCGCGGTTAAAGGAGCTGACACAAAAGCTTTTCGCTTCATTTTTGCCCGCGCCCGAAATTACAGTCATTGCCGACCGCGCAAAAGAATGTGAAATACTGCACGCACTCTTCCGCGTCTGTACAAGATTCAATCAGCTTCTTTTACAAAAACGGCTTAAAGAAAGAAGCATAAGCTACAACGACCTTGAGCAGTTTACGCTGAAGCTTCTTGTGGATGATTACGACGGCGTAACGCTCACGCGTTCGGAAACGGCAAAAGCGCTTTCGGAAAAATACAGTGAGATAATAGTCGACGAGTATCAGGACTGTAATCTGATTCAGGAGCTTATTTTTATCGCGCTTTCAAAAGAGGGTAAAAACATATTCACGGTCGGTGACGTAAAGCAGAGCATTTACCGCTTCCGCAACGCACAGCCGCAGTTGTTTCTTGACAGACAGAAAAATTCCTCTTATCCTGACGGCGAACTGCTTACGCGGCCGTCAAAACTTGACCTTTCCTGCAATTTCCGTTCACATCCGCTGATACTTGAGTATATAAACAAGATATTCTATATGCTGATGACAAAAAGCCACAGCATCGATTATACCGACGGACACGCGCTTGTGCCGTCCGACCTTTACGGAGAAAGTAATTCCGCATCGGTAGAACTGTCGCTTTACGTCACCTCTGACAGTGACAAGAATACCGCCACACGCATAGAAGCGGAAGCGGCGGCGGTCGCAAAAAAAATAAAGAGTATAATCGGCAGTAAGACCTTTTACGACGTTAAAAACAAGACCGAGCGACTTATACGGGCATCTGACATTGCACTTATCATGCGCGCGCCCAAGAGCTGCGGCGCTATCTTCGAGCTTGCGCTTGAGCGTGAGGGGATATCCTGCATAAACAACAACCCGTCGGAAAAATATCTCGACACCAAGGAGGTACGCGACACGCTCGCGCTTTTGCAGACGGTAGACAACCCCTACGACGACGTACCGCTTATTACCGCCATGCACTCGGAGTATTTTGATTTTGATGCAAACGAGCTTGCGTCCGTCCGCTCGGTAAACAAGCGCGTTCCCTTTTTCGATGCGCTTAAGGAGTATGCAAAAACAGATAAAAAGAGCGCTGATTTTATAAATATTATAACTGAGCTGAGAACGCTCACCCTTTCGCAGTCGGTGTACGGAATCATCATGTCCGCCTACGAAAAAACGTCAATTCTCACACGCTTTTCGGCAGTCGCGGGCGGTGATAAAAAGCGGGCGAATCTTCTCCTGCTTGCCGAGCTTGCATCAGGCTTTGAGCAGGCGCGGTACAGAGGTCTTTTTGCCTTTATCACCTATCTTATCAAGCTTTCCGAAAACGATTCGCACATTCCCCCTTCAAAGCTTCGGGACAGTACAGAATGTGTAAATCTTCTGTCGATACACAAGTCGAAGGGTCTTGAATTTCCCGTTGTGTTTTTTGTCAATACTACTGCAAATCTACCGCCTGTCGACTACAGCGAGGTCATGCATAACGAGGTGCTCGGCCCCGGCTCAAAGCTTCGCGACAGCGAGCGCCACTGTGAGTTTTCGAGCCTTGCAAGAAATATAATTATAGAACATGAGCGCAAAGAGGATATAAACGAGTATATCAGGCTTTTATACGTAGCGCTCACCCGCGCAGGCTCGCATTTATACGTAAGCGGTGCGCTTACCGCAAAAAACGCGGTCGATATGATAGTCGCATGCGAGAGTGCGTCAAGCCCGCCTACCCTTACCGAGACGGACAGCGGCGCGTCCTTTTTCAAATGGATGCTTATGCCCTATATCAATACGCGCGGCGCAAATGCACTTCGCGGATATGCCGGCTTTTTCCCCGCGTCAGAGCCGTCCTGCTTTACGTCGGAAGTAATCGATATAGACGCGCAGGATACCCGTACGGACGTAGGTGAAACGCAGGCGGACAGACGCTCCGAATATGATTTTGACGAGGTCATGCGCCTTTTGTCAAGAGAGGTAAAGACACAAAACATACCAAAGAAGCTGTCTGTATCCGAGATAAAAGCGAGCGCGGTAAAAGAGTCTGTACCATTTAAAAAGCCGAGGTTTTTAACAGGCAATATCACGGGCGCAGACGTCGGCAACGCAACGCATAAGTTTTTGCAGTTCTGCGATTTCCACGCTATAACCGACAGCGAATCGTTTGAAAAGGAAAGACAAAGACTTGTCGGCTATGAGTTTATTTCGCAAAAGGATGCAGAGCTTGTGGACGGTGAAGGCGTTATCACCTTTATGAACGATCCGACGCTTCAGCTTTTGCTTTCTGATTACACGCTCGAAAAAGAGGAGCGGTTTATGTTCACCCTTGAGGCGCGTGAGATAATGGATACCGACTCAAAAGAGCAGGTGCTTATACAGGGTGTGCTAGACTGTCTTTTTGTAAAGGGAGATACGGCGGTGATAGTCGACTACAAGACGGACCGCGTGAAAACCGAGACAGAGCTTGTAGACCGCTATAAGACACAGCTTGATATGTACACTCTTGCGATAAAGCAAAACCGCGGACTTTCAACCGAGGCGTGCTATATCTACAGTTTTGCTCTCAAGAAATTTATACAGCTATAAATTGTAGTTTGTCGGTGAGATACGCACAATCTTTGTAGGGGTCGGCGCCCTCGACGACCCGCCTTGTTTTGTACGAATTTCAGCGGGT
>JAZPZR010000101.1:0-3855 GCA_045544795.1 Eubacteriales bacterium | reverse complement strand
AGGAGATATAGTAATAAATAGCCGAACTCATACCGGCTCGCTCAATGCCGAAGCGTTATATGATAAATACAACATTAAGGTTATAAAAAATAGTATTTCAAAACCACTTACTGACAATATAAAATAATCGCCAGTGATAACATTTATGGAGTGTAGACATGAAGAAAACGGCAAAAACAATATTGAAATATATTTTAATAAATTTTACGATGTTTACAATCTGCTTTCTGCTGTTTTCATGGGAAAAAGCAGAAGTATCTTCAAATGTCGGGGTGCCACAATACATATCGGTAGCATTTTTCTTCTTTCTTATCATTATGGCGCTTTATTTACCTATATACGGTTGTGCATCTTACGTTTCATTCAGAAAAATTATAATTCCCAATATAATATTGTATTTTTTCTTGACTACATTCTTTGTTTTATTGTATTTTTATTTCGACGTATTCACGTTGAGCAAAACATTGCTTAATTCTTTTAAGGTTTGTTTTGTCACACCAATGATTGGTCTTGCTTTCTCTTGCTCGTTTTCTTTAATCACAAAATTCGTATTATATTTATCATCTAAAAATGAATGATTTGCAGATATAAACAAAACCTCCATGATACTTAATGTATCATGGAGGTTTTTTAGTTATTTGATTTTAAAAACAATTATACTTTCTGAACACCGATACAAACCTTTTGACCGTTGATGTTCCAATCCTTCACATAGCCGGCAGGTGTTGAAAGAGAAATACTGTCTGCAAGTGTATCACCTGCTATATCAGCAGATTTTTCATTTACAATTGCAACAATCTTATCTTCACCCTCAACAGTGATGATGATGTGATCAGTAACATTAAAGCCTGCTTCTTTACGCATTGTCTGAATCTTTGAAATCATTTCACGGACAAAGCCCTCGTCTTCAAGTTCTTTTGTAAGCGTTGTATCAAGCGCAACCGTCACACCCTTATCTGTAAGTGTGAAAAAGCCTTCTTTCTGAACTGTATCGATAAGAAGATCATCAGCAGTTAAAACTATTTCACTTCCGTTTACGTCAAATTTAAGAGCACCCTCACTGTCAAGCGTATTCTTTGCTTCAGTACCGTCAACGTTTGCAAGATATTCACGGATACCGCCAAGGAACTTGCCGTACTTAGGTCCGACTGTTTTAAGCTGAGGCTTGAATGAGTAAGAAACAAATCCGCCTACGTCATCTGTAAATACAACGTCTTTTATGTTAAGCTCATCAGCGATAATCTCAACGTATACGTCATCAAGCGCCTTTTCTGTTTTTACAAACATTTTCGCAAGAGGCTGTCTGTTCTTGATATTTGAGCCATTACGTGCGGCACGACCGAGAACAACGATCTCAAGAAGCTTTTCCATGCTGTACTCAAGATTTTTATCAATATATTTTTCTTCAACAACAGGGAAATCACAAAGGTGAATACTTTCGGGAGCGGTTTTATCAACATTACATACAATATTCTGATAAATATCCTCTGTCATGAACGGAATCATGGGAGCGGCAGCCTTTGCAGTAGTTACAAGCGCCGTATAAAGTGTCATGTAAGCTGCAGTCTTATCATCTGTCTCACCCTGTACCCAGTAACGCTCACGGCCACGGCGTACATACCAGTTTGACATTTCATCAACAAACTCCTGAAGTGCACGTGCAGCCTCGGGAATCTTATAATTTTCAAGATTGCTGTCAACCTCTCCTACCATCGTATTAAGACGTGAAAGAAGCCACTTATCCATAACCGTAAGCTTGCAGTCGTCAAGATTATACTTGGTCGGATCAAATTTATCAATATTTGCATAGAGTACGTAGAATGCATAAGTGTTCCAAAGCGTACCCATAAATTTACGCTGTCCTTCAACAACGGTCTTACCGTAAAATCTGTTAGGAAGCCAGGGTGCTGAGTTTGTATAGAAATACCAACGGATAGCATCTGCACCGTAAGTTTCAAGCGCTTCAAACGGATCAACGGCATTGCCCTTTGATTTAGACATTTTCTGGCCGTTTTCATCCTGAACGTGACCGAGAACGATAACGTTTTTAAAGGGAGCCTTATCAAAGATAAGAGTTGAAATAGCAAGAAGTGAGTAGAACCAGCCACGAGTCTGGTCAACAGCCTCTGAAATAAAGTCAGCGGGGAACTGTGACTCAAACAGATCTTTGTTCTCAAAAGGATAATGATGCTGTGCAAACGGCATTGAACCCGAATCAAACCAACAGTCAATAACCTCAGGTACACGTTTCATCTGCTGTGCACAGTGGGGACATTTGATCGTTACGTTGTCAATAAAAGGTCTGTGAAGTTCGATATCCTCAGGACAGTTATCAGACATCGACTTTAATTCTTCGATGCTTCCGATTGCATGACGGTGACCGCACTCACACTCCCAGATGTTAAGAGGTGTACCCCAATAGCGGTTACGCGAGATACCCCAATCCTGAACGTTTTCAAGCCAATCACCAAATCTGCCCTTGCCGATGCTTTCGGGAATCCAATTAATAGTATTGTTATTCTTGATAAGATCGTCGCGGACTTCAGTCATTCTGATAAACCATGACTCTCTTGCATAATAAATGAGGGGTGTATCACAACGCCAGCAGAACGGATAATCATGCTCAAACTTGGGTGCGTCAAAGAGAAGACCCTTGGCATCAAGGTCAACAAGCACCTTGGGATCAGCATCTTTTACAAAAAGACCTGCATAAGGAGTTTCCTCGGTAAGTTCACCCTTACCGTTTACAAACTGAACAAAAGGAAGATCGTATTTTCTGCCTACGTTCGCGTCGTCCTCACCAAATGCGGGAGCGATATGAACTATTCCTGTACCGTCACCTGTTGTAACGTATGAATCACAGGTAATGAAGTGACCTTTTTTATTTTGTTTTTCGCAAACAGGCTTTACAAAATCAAAAAGAGGTTCATATTCTTTATGCTCAAGATCGCTTCCTATAAAGGTCTCGATAACCTCATATGCAGGCGCATCCTCTGAAGCGAGCTTACCGAGTACCGTATCAGCAAGTGCATGAGCAAGATAATATACATATCCGTCAGCAGCCTTAACCTTTACGTACTCAACATCGGGATTTACGCAAAGCGCAACGTTACTGGGAAGAGTCCACGGTGTTGTTGTCCATGCGAGGAAGTATGCATCCTCACCTATCACCTTGAATCTTACAACAGCAGAACGCTCTTTTACGTTTTTATAGCCCTGCGCAACTTCATGTGAAGAAAGCGGAGTACCGCAGCGGGGGCAATACGGAACTATCTTAAAGCCTTTGTAAAGAAGATTTTTCTCAAAAATCTTTTTAAGAGCCCACCATTCCGACTCGATAAAATCATTATGGTATGTAACGTAAGGATTTTCCATATCAGCCCAGAAACCGACAGTATGGGAAAAGTCCTCCCACATTCCCTTATATTTCCACACACTCTCTTTACAGTGGTCAATAAACGGCTCAAGACCGTATTCTTCAATCTGCTCTTTTCCGTCAAGACCGAGAAGCTTTTCAACCTCAAGTTCAACAGGAAGACCGTGTGTATCCCAGCCTGCCTTACGCGGTACCATATATCCCTTCATGGTGCGATAACGCGGGATCATATCCTTTATAACACGTGTAAGAACGTGACCGATATGAGGCTTACCGTTTGCGGTAGGCGGACCGTCATAGAAAATATAGGGTGATGCTTTGGATTTTGAATCAATACTTTTACCGAAAATATCCTTATCAACCCAGAATTTTCCGATTTTCTTCTCGCGCTCAACAAAATTCATGTTTGCGGGAACTTCATTATACATATTTTTACCTCCAATAAAAGTAAAAGCTGTTACCCTATAACAGGATAGCAG
>JAZPZR010000100.1:0-3684 GCA_045544795.1 Eubacteriales bacterium | reverse complement strand
CCTCAAAGCTTTCAGCCACGTCATTGGTGATGTCAGCATTAAGCTTGTACTTACCGCCCTTCTTTAAAGCCTGTTTAAAGGCTGCAAGGGTAGAAATTTCGCCGTCATAGTCAGCAAATTCGTCATACAAGTTATCAAAGCTATCGCTCTCATGTGTGTACTGTGTTGCCAAAAGCTCAATACCAAGATCGATAGTGGGAGCTTCCGCCCCTGCTTTATGGTTTGCCTCATTACCGACGGTTTCAGGCATCGTAAGAACGAGAACGTTTACCTGTGAAGTCTCATCACCAGGGAAAACGGGTCTGTCGTTTTGTACAAGGCTGTCAGCCTCTGAAAACTTGGTGAGTGACACGTTGGAAAGCGCCGCTTCCCTTGTTCCGAATAACGTAGGCATGAGAAGGTCGGCATAGTTTGCGCCTGAAGAATACTCATCCATACGATACGTGCCGAACATAAGATAATCAGAAAGATAAAACTCATCATCATACACGTTAACAGATGACTTTTCATCCCATACATTTACCGACAGATTGTATTTTAGCGCAAGTGTACCCTTATTTACAACACGAAGATATACTACTTCGGTATATCCCGGCTCATAAAGCGCACCGTCTTTAAATATCTTTGTGGTGTTTGTAACAGGTTTCCAATCATCAGCCCAGTTGTTTTTATACTCAAGCTCAACATCAAGGTTGCCTGCAACGATTTTATTTCTGCCTGAAGTCACACTGTCTGTAAACCAAGCAAAAGTTGTGCCCATCAGCATAGCCACACATATCAAAAGCGAAATAACACTTGTCGTCAATGCGCGACGGGTTGTTTTTACATTCATAGTAAATCCTCCCTATATTATTTTATGGTTATCCCATTATATTGATTATATATACAAAAGGCGTATTTGTCAATATACTTTAGATATAATAAAAAAGACGACGCTTAAATATAAGCGCCGTCTTTATAAAGTTAATAAAGAATTATGCTCTGGCCATCCACTCAGCCGCGGTATAGGTTACACCGTTGTAGTTGATAGCGCCAACCTCAGCACCAGCCTCGATAGTAAGAGTAGCCTTGTATTTGCCGGTATCGTACAGGTTGATAGTACCAACCTTTGCGTCGGCAGAAATAACAAGTTTTCCAAGATTGCTTGTTTTGATAGCATAAGAATCAATCGTATTGATCTCAGCACCGCCCGCAACGTTATAAAGGTCGGTAAGCATTAAAAACGGAGATTTACGTACAAGCGGTTTGTTCTCTTCGCCCGATTTTCTTGCATCGGACGGTTTTGATGCATCAGCAGGTATCATCCAGTCGCGCCCTATACGCCGTGCGCCTTCAATGCGCCCGCGCTTGCAGAGGTCCTGCACGTTTCTTACTGACGTGCCCCACTTTTCCGCCGCTTCTTTAACTGTTATCATTGTATTCACCTTAAAAAAGTAATATGCGCCACAGCGCATAATAGTTATACTTTTTTCTTAAACAGTTGTCAATCCTGACGAAATAAAAAAAGAGCATCCGAGGATGCTCTTTTTAAAAATTATTTAATAAACGTCAACGCCGTCTACGACAATATTGAGATATGCATTAGTCATTGAATTTTTATTACCAACTACGTTCTGGTAACCAACACACTTGTCATTCTGAGCAAAGCCGTTAACAACAGTATCGTTAATATAAATGTTGTACTTAGGACCAACACCGTCTACACCTGTCTCCAGAGCAGATTTGGTAAATCCTGTACCATTGGTACGGTCGTTAAACGTACATCCGTCTACGTAAACGTCACATGTCTGGTTGTAAACGAGGATAGACTTACCGTCGGTATTGAATGTACAACCGTTGAATTTAACTGATTTAGCACCCCACGTCCAGATGTTATAAGTATCACCTGTAACGTTGAATGTACAGTTGTTAAACTCACTTTCACCATACAGGGTGTAGGCGCCATTAATAGTGCAGTTGTTGTAAGTAGCACTGCAACGCGCATAACCTGTATAGGTGCGGCTGTCGGTATTGATAGTAACGTTTTCAAAGGTCACTTTTGCACCGTCAAGACTGTAGTCACAACCCTCGTATGAGCCGTCATCCTGAGTTGCAATAACAGTATCACCGCTGCCTACGATAGTAAGTGTTTTGCCCTGAGCAGAGTCGGGAATGATATAGTTGCCTGAAGGAAGAACGAGTGTTGTTGCGCCGCCGTTAATTGCAGCCTCAAAGTCCGCCTGACCGGTTACAATAGCAACAGCCGCATCATTTACAGTAACGTTTACGTATGTATTGTCATATACGTTTTCAGGTGCAAGCGCGCTAGAAACGATTGCATTTGAAGTATATTTGCTTACATCCTCAGCAGCAAGTGTCACCGTATCAACGGTGTTTTTATATACCTTTACGCCTACATTTACCTGAGCCGCAAGACCTGCTGCACGGTTATTTGCAAATACCGTAACGTTCTTTACTGTGTTTCCTTTTACAATGCCGTCACCCTTAGTGGAAGCAATATAGCCTATAAGACCGCCTGCCTCTTTACCTGTAGCAATAACCGAACTGTCTGTAACAGCACAATTTGTAACATTGCCGTAAATATAGCCTACAAGACCGCCGACATAGTCAGTGCCTGTGACGTTTGCATTTTTTACCGTAACGTTGGCAATGCTTGTGTTTGAGCTGGCAGTGAGTGCGCCGCCCACAGCGGTAACGTTAACAAGTGTGAAGTCTGAGTAGGTAGCGGGATTGTTGTTTATAAACAGACCGTTTGAAGACTTGATATTACGAATAACGTGACCGTTACCCTTGAATTCAACAGTACCCGTGTTCTGACCGATAGAAAAATCTACAGGGTCGATAGGATAGTTTCCAAGGTCAATATCTGCCTCAAGGCTTACTGTCCACTCTCCTCTGTAATAGTAGTTTGCACCTTCGCCGTTTGCATAGTTGCTGTACGTTCTTCCGTTACCGTCGGTATAGAAGTCAGCCCATTTTGCAGTCAAGGTATTGAGATATGCAAATGCAGCGGCATCCTTAATGTGAATTGTCTGTGTAGTGCCGTCAACCACAAGGCTTTCGGGCATCTCAGCAGGAACTACGCCATCCCACATTGAGAAGGGAGCGTTTGCATCATAGTCATTGCCAAAGCTGTCGTTTTCGTGCTCAACCTGTGTTGCAACGAGATTTACGCCAAGCTCTACTTCAGGAATTGCAGTTCCTCTGTAGTTAGCCTCATTGCCTACAGTTTCGGGCATGTAAATTACGTACGCGATAGGAGCACTTGTCTGCTTTGCTTCAAGCTTACCTGCTTCAGTATGAGCTGCAAGCGGTGCGCCTGTAACGTCAGCACGTGCAGCCTCGCGGGACGCATATGCTGCAGTCACGTCTGTTTTAATACCGTACTCAAGATAATCCGAAAGTGCGATATCATTGCCAAGAACGCTCTTGCCGATTACGGTATTCTCAAAGGTTGTTGAGAACTGATACTGAAGTGCAAGAGTGCCGTGGTTACTTACTCTGAGGTAGATAACCTCTGTGTGACCGGGCTCCCAGAGAGCATTTACGTCAAAAAGGTCTGTCATGCCTTCAACTGATTTCCAGCTGACAAGATCTTTTGAGTACTCAAGCTCTACGTCGAGATTACCGGCAACAATTGTGTTTTTACCCGATACTACAGAATCTGTAAACCAGGCAAAAGTT
>JAZPZR010000099.1:0-17432 GCA_045544795.1 Eubacteriales bacterium | reverse complement strand
CCTCAAAAACTTTAATATCTACAGCACCGTGTTCTTTTTCAATAACTGTAGAACCATCGGATGTTGCGCCCAATGCATAAACATAAACGTTTGTGTTAACGTCAAGTTCTTTGTAATGCCTCCAGCCGTTAGCTTCCATCTGGGTTTTCATCGTTCCCTTTGTGGTTGAGGCATCCTCAATGGCTCTAATGGTATTTTCAGCAACAATAAAGAGATACATATCTTCACTATTTTCAGCCACGTGAACTACAGGGTCTTTAACGTATGTAAGGTCCGGCTGAAGAAGATAGTGGTTGTTTGTAACCCTGTTTACAGGGTTTCCTTGGCTGTCCAAAATCTTTTCGCCTTTTTCGGTTACAGCTGACTCATCCATGGTAATTGCAACATTACCAACTGTAAAGGTGTTTGTAACAATTGCAGATTCACGAAGGTATGCAACAGTTGTTAATACCGTCGTTACAACAAGTACAATTGCTACGAGTGAGAGCACGATTGTGTTTCTCAAGGTTTTTTTGTTCATTTTTTTATCCTCCAAAAAAATATTTTTTTATTAAAAATGCACACAGGTGCATTATTAACCTTGTTCAGAATGCTCGTCGTTTTCATCAGACGGGCTGAGAAAAGAAAGCAGAATAAGAATGGCTATGACGCCGATAATTACATACCGTACGTACGGGGTCTTTAAAAAGTCGGCAAGATAGCCAAGATACGGAATACTGAAGGTTGCTTTACCTATAATTGCATCTTCCCTTACGGGAGAACCGTCGGGAGTATTATTTGCAAGTCCCTGGGTAACAAAGAAAAGTCCCTTTTCATCCTCATCGACTTTAACGATCTCATGAGTAACAACCACTCCGCTGTCAAGCCCGAAGGTAATGGCATCCCCCACCTCAAGACCATCCGCATCGGCAGGCACAACGTAAATTACGCTGCCGACGTGATATTTCGGCTCCATAGAGCCTGAAAGCACGGTATACGGGGTCACGCCGAAAAGCCGTACACCCGCAACAAGCATCGCAACTATCACGGCAATTACAACAATTACGGTCACGATAATATTGTAAACTCTCTTAAAAGCTTTCAAGACGATAAACCCCCAATTTAATTATATTAAAATAATAATATATACAAAAAGAAATTTCAATACTTTTTATTTAATTTAATATAATATTCAAACATTATTTCTTGACCTGAACAAAAAGATGATGTAGGATTAGATATGAGGTGAGACATATGGAAACAATAAACGATAATATTTTAAGAATAAAAGTGCCTTTTGAAAATATTTATACAACGGTCTTTATTATAAAAACCAAAGGCGGTACAGTAATTTTTGATACCGCCACCTACGACAGCGACGTTGATGAATATATTCTGCCCGCCATTGAAAAAGCAGGAGTAAAAGAGGACGTAAAATGCGTATTTTTATCTCACTCACACAGAGACCATGCAGGCGGACTTGAAAGGTTTATGCAATTATTCCCCGATGCACGTGTACTTACACGCTCGCAAAAGCTTGCAGAAAAGCACAAAACCGCTTACCTGCCGAATGACCGCGAGGTTATTTTTGACGTGCTTGAGGTTGTTACAATAAACGGACATTCTAACGACTGTATGGCAATTTTTGACAGGCGCACAGGTACATTACTTACAGGCGACTGTCTTCAGGTATACGGAATATTCGGCAGAGGAGCCTGGGGCAGCAATATAACAGATATAAGCGGACATTTTCATGATCTTGAAAAGCTTAAAACAATAAATATTAAAACGCTTATTGCATCGCACGACTATCATCCGCTCGGATATATTGCAAAAGAAGATGAAGTCATTAAATATATAGACACGTGCAAGGAGTCTATATATAATCTGCGCAAATTCTGTGACGCACACAAAGAGCTTGACGATGAGCAACTAAAAGAGCTGTACAACAGTACACATACGCTCCCGACGGTATCGGTAAGAGTGTTTAAAGCAATAAAAAATGCTACCTTGTAGGTAGCATTAGCTAGTGAGTTTTGCAAAAAAACAATCCCTCAGTCTCGCATGCGCTCGACAGCTCCCTTTACACAAGGGAGCCGAGATTTGATTTTTTCTTCACGGTCTGTGCTTTTTTGTCAGTCTCAATGCTACCTTGTAGGTAGCATTTTTTCTATTCACCGCGTCCGATCTTTACGCAGTCGTCATCTTCTTTTATTGCCTTGAACATATTTGCAAGACGGCGGGCACAGTAAAGATTAAGCGCCTGCCCTATCGTCTGCGTACAGCCATACGCAGGTCTGCCGCTGAGCGCATTGGGGTGGTCTGCCTGCCATCCGCCCGATATTTTTATACCGAGTTCTTTAAGATGCTGTGTACGGCGGATAGATCTGCCGTCGGCAAGGTCATAGCGGTCGGTTGCAATAAGTTCGGGATATGCGCCCATTATCCATGCGGTTTCTACAAAATCGGCATGGCCGCCCGCAAAACCGTCGGGGTATTCAGCGTAAGTTCTGAGCACCTGCATATCCTCATCGGTAAGCATGGGATAGTCGGCGCGGTTTTCACAAAGATAATCATATATTTCGGGTGCAGAGGTCACCGTTTTATCATAGCTGTTTACCGCCATCGTAATATAGCTTCTTTTTTTATAGCATTGGCTACGCAAAAAATAATCAAGCATTGCAACGTTGCCGCCGTGACAGTTTACAAACAGTATCTTTGTAAAGCCGTTTCTGCCTATCTCATCACACAGCTCTTCAAGAACAGTAAGAAGCGTATGGGGACTGAGTGAGATACAGCCGTGATTACGCATGCGGCAATCAAGATTACGGTTATCCACCATATCACCGAGCCACGGACAGACAGGGAAAATAACAACGTCTTCAATCTCCGCCGCCATTTCAACATGTGTTTTAACCTCAAGCGAGTCGGTACCGAGCGGCATATGCTCCCCGTGTTTTTCTACACATCCTATAGGAATCACACAAAGTCCGCGTGATTTTTTTATAGCCTCCGCCATTTCGTCAGCCCTTAACAGTTCCCAGTTCATTTTTACACCCCTATTAATAGATTTATGCCGTAAAGCAAAATTACTTTACGGCATAATTATACTATATTTCCATTTCTTTGTCAACCGTTACAAGCATTTACGCAGACGCATAAGGGTGAGTCGGTTTCTTACCATTGGCGAACAATCGACAAGTGTCTGTGTCATATTTTCATTAACGTCTATATCGGAAAGAGTTGACTTAATACCGAGTTCGCTATAAAGCGAAGTAAAGTCGGGAAGCTTATCAAGCTCATCACATATTTTCTGCCAACGCTCAGAAAGCGTTTTCGCCGTTACAAAAGCTGCGGCATCGTTTTTATTTTCGGCAATTATATCATCGGTCTTATCTTCGCCGAAAGCAGATAAAATCTGTGTCCCGGTAAAGGGTGTATAATCTTTAAAATGAATATCAGCGCACGCGGACAGCCTTTTATACTCGCCTATTGCAATAAGTGTGCCGACACCGACCTTTTCACCGTGAAGGGCATCGGACAGTTCAAGCATCTCTATCATGTGAGAAATATGGTGTTCTGCGCCTGATGCGGGGCGCGAATTTCCCATCATCTGCATAGCAAGACCTGAAAGAAGCAGTCCGTACATAAGATTTTCATACGCGCTCTCATCACCTGTGACAATGCCCTTTGCGGAGTCGATAACCTTCCGCGTTGCCTCAAGCGTCATATCTGCAATACGCTCACAGTAAAACTCGTCTGAAAGGATATTGCCTATCTTCCAATCGGTCAGAGCTACATATTTGCCGACCATATCTCCAAAGCCTGATCTTGCAAGACGAATGGGGGCATTTTTTATAACCTCGGTATCTGCTACAACAAGCCTCGGCGCTACCGCTGTAAGCGTTTTTTTACAGCCGTGCCAGGTCATTGCCGCAACGGATGAACAAAAACCGTCAACACTTGCGGCGGTGGGACAGGAAACAAAGTCAGCGCCCATTTCGTAAGCGCAATATCTTACGATATCGTGAACGGTGCCGGAGCCTACGGCAACAAGCACGTCTGCATTTTCGGGAAGCTGTTTTTTAAGCAGGTCAACACCGTGCTCGTTTGCATGAAGGTTGTCGGGGCTCAGAATAATTTCGCAGTCTGCTTTTACGTGACGGTCTTTTGTTGCTTTATAGGTGTTTTCATCGTAGACCGCAACGGTAAAGCCTGAAATACCAAGCTTTTCAAAATAAAGCTCTGCCCGTTTAAGACAGCCGCTTTCTATAACGGAAAGCTCCGTCTGCATAACATGCTCTTTTCCGCATCGGCACTTGCCGTTATACTTTTTACTGTCAATTACCATTTTTATTTCTCCGTTTGTCCGTAATAGGCATTTGCGCCGTGTTTTCTGTAATAGTGCTTATCCATAAGTTCCTGCTGTATGCAGGCGTTCTTATCAAGCATCAGAGTATGGTACGCCATCATCGCAACCTCTTCAAGAATTATCGAATTCTCGACAGATTTATTTGCATCCTTTCCCCAGGTAAACGGACCGTGCGAGCTTACAAGCACAGCGGGAATATCGTCGGGATTTATATCCTTAAACGCTTCGACAATTACCCTGCCCGTGTTTTTTTCATAAGCATCGGCAATCTCCTGCGGGGTAAGCTTACGGGTACAGGGGACGTCACCGTAAAAAGCATCGGCATGGGTAGTACCGAGCGCTGAAATCGGCATGCACGCCTGTGAAAAAATTGTCGCCCATCTTGAATGGGTATGGGTAACACCGCCGATACCGTCAAAGCTTTTATACAGTTCAAGGTGTGTGGGAAGATCGGAAGAAGGATTGAGTTTTCCTTCGACAACGTTACCGTCAAGGTCAACAACCACCATGTCATCGGGTGTCATATTATCATAGCTGACGCCCGACGGTTTTATAACGACAAGCCCCGACTCCCTGTCGATCTGCGAAACGTTGCCCCAGGTAAGCGTGATAAGTCCGCTTTCTTTAAGTCTGATATTTGCCTCGCAAACCTGTTTTTTAAGTTGCTTTAACATAGTTTTCTCTCCGTTGACAAATCATTATTTATTGATATAATTATAATAACTTGCATATTTGTAAGCAATATGCGGCGGTATAAACGGAAAACGAGCAGAAAGGTGACACAAAATGAGCATAAGTGAGCGGCAGCAAAAGATTTTAGATATTGTGAGCGAGCGCAGCTTTGTAACTGTCAATGAGCTTGCAGAAATAACCTTTACATCCCCCTCAAGCATACGGCGTGACCTCACGCAGATGCAGAACAGCGGGCTTGTCAAAAGGACGCACGGCGGGGTAAGTCTTCCCGACATTTCAAACGGAGTCGCAAGCTTTTATGACAGAACACATAAAAACGTAACCGAGAAGCGCATTATTGCAAAAAAAGCGGCAGGACTGCTAAAGGAAGGACAAACCGTACTGCTTGACAGTTCAAGCACGGTAGGATTTTTGCTTCCATACATCGCAAAGCTGAAAAACACAACTGTTTTTACCAATAATATTGCTACGGCTTTACGGTCTATCGAGCTTGGGATAAACACGCACTGTCTTGGCGGGCATGCCGTAAACGGCTCGGCATCTCTTGCGGGGCTTGAAACGTATAATGCGATAGAAGGAATAAGCTGTGACATACTTTTCTTTTCCTCTCAATCTCTCGATGCCGACGGAACGATATCCGATTCGACGGAAGAGGAGACTTACGCAAGACAGCTGATGTTAAAAAAGGCAAAAACAAGAGTATTTTTGTGCGACAGTGATAAGTTTGACACATGCTGCGCTTTTAAGCTTGCAAATATAACTGATATTGACATAGCGATATTTGACAAGGAATATGAAAAACTCGAATGTGAAATAAAGATTTTATAAGCAAAAACCCCTTGAAAGCATTTTTACTTTCAAGGGGTTTATTATTTTACTCAAAAAAGCACTGTAGATATACTGTCGCCGTGAAGTTCAAGATACCAACGCTTTGAATCAAGCTCAAGCTGCAGCTGATAGCATTTATTATTGGGGTTTACGATAACTGCAATTTTTTTATCACCGTTATCTATCAAAACACCCTCTATGGCAACGGTCGGCTTTGGATATTCGGGCAGTTTCAAATTAAACGAATCACTTATATCAAGCGGATATATTTTCGATTTTTCATTAACGTAAGGCGCAATATGACAAAACGCTTTATACTGACCGCTGTAAGCAAGGGTACTGTCGCGTCTGTCAAAGGTGACAAGTCCGCCGCACATACCGTTAAAAGGACCGATATTAGGTCCGCCCGTCTCGTCAAGCATAAGATTCCAGCCGATAAACGAGCTGTAGCCCGCCTTGAGAGATTTTATCATCATCAGTCCCCATTTAGCCCAGTCGGTATCATAGTTATTATCAAGACGCGGACCGCCTTCAGTAAAATGAAGGGACAGCTCAGGATATTTTTTCAAGAGCTCTGCAGTTTGCTCGACGGTACCGTTATAGTAATGAAAAGCTATACCGTCACAGCTTTTTGCAAGACCTTCACAGTTTTCAAGCATCCAATTAACACGCGGAATGTCATTAAAGTTGTGGTCGAGCGCCCATATCCTTGTATCAAGCGAATTCTCTTTAAGTTTTTTGCTGAGAGCACAGATAAAGTGCGCCTCTGTTTCGGGGTGCCAGATACACGCAGGCATTTTATAGTTTTGCTGAGTATTACACTCGTTTTGCGGGGTGACAGCAGATATTTTAATGCCGTGCTTTGCATATGCTTTTATGTATTTTACAAAGTATTCTGCGTAGCAGTCAACGTATTTATCGCGCATATATCCGCCGCACATGCTTCCGCCTGTTTTCATCCAACCGGGAGGGCTCCAGGGAGATGCAAGAAAATGTATATCGGGATTTACCAAAAGTATCTCCTTAATGATAGGTATGATATATTCCTCATCGCGCGCAATACTGAAATGAGCAAGTGAGATATCATCCGCGGTATCGTCATAAGAGTATATTTCGGGCGAATAGTCACTTGAGCCGATACAGAGTCTTGCAACCGAAAGACCGACACCGCTTTTTGAATAAATACTCTCCAAAAGCTTTTTTCTTTCAGCAGGCTCCATAAGGCTTAAGACGTAACAGCTTGAAGGGGTTATTGCAACACCGAAGCCGAGGTGACCGTGAAAAAAGTCATCACTTGCTTTAAGAGTGTGTGCCCCGTGCATTACAGGTGCTAAAAAGATATCCTGCTGTTGCATAACATGCTCTTTATCTGTGAAAATCATTTTTGCTTTCATAAAAAGCCCTCCTTTTATTTATCGGTTTTTGCAGAAATCGGAAAAATCAGGTATTTTCCATGATTTATTATAACCGCCAAAGCCCTGATCGTGAGGAGCGATATAATCGGGAAGATTGTTGCAGCTTGTAAACACCTCTCGTATTGCCTGCAGATATTTAAAGCCGAATTTATGACTTGGCGCGACAAAATGCCCCTCATCCCACTCGTTCCAGTTATCGATCATAATGATTTTTCTTGCCCACGCATTATCGGGGAGACTGTCTGTTATCTCTTTCATTCTCTGCAAAAGCTCTTTATACTTTTCGGGGTAAAGATACCAGATATTATAATGCTCTCTGAATCTGTAGCCGAGGTCATACCACCGTTTTGTAAATCTCGGTGACGGATCGTAAAAGCAGGATGGGGTTGCGACAAATTTCGTGTTATCGGGGTTAAGGTTATTAAGCAGGTATTCGCACTGTTTTTCTATAATATCATCGTAGTCGGAATAAAAGTCGCTCGGCGAATTGTATTCCGAATCGTAGCCAAAGCGAAAATCAAAGCCCCTGCTCATAAGATTGTTATGTTCTTTGGCATCGCATTTTGAATTACATGCGGCAATAACCAAACCGTCAAAACCGAATCGTTTAGTGTATTCACGGCATTTATCAAAGGTCTCGCGCTGACTTGCGGCGCTGTCAAAGCATTCTGCTTCAAGTCTTTTGGGGTTATAAATAAACAGAACGGGTTTATTGTCAACAACAAGATAGTTTTCTCTTTTGAAATAATTCTCCATCCAGAAGGGCATGAGGTTGTTTAACATGTCATCGCAGTTTGTTGCGCCCCAACGTGGGCAAATTTCAAACATTATGGCAAATTTCATATACTTTTGAAATTTTGCGTTAAACATCGCCTCATGAAGACCGTGAGCACAACGAAGACCCGCCTCTGTAACGGGCTTTCCGACGTTTTCAGGCTTTCTGTACCAACAATATATAAAGCAGTTTATACCGTGCTCTGTCGCCCATTTTATCTCCCAGTCACACACCTCGGGATTTTCCTCGTCATAATAGCCCATAAGCGGTGTTCTGTCAGGAAATTCTGTTGCAAGATCATCAAAGCCCTCGTGAACGCCTGCGGCACCTTTTTTCCATGCTGAATAGTAATGCGCTGCAACTATTCTGTCGCTTTTTGCAGGATTTGGCTTTGGAATATATGAATTGAGTTTTATATTGTACATTTTTTCTCCTTATATTCCGTCAAAAAAGAACTCAAAACCTCTTTCACTGCTGTCAAAGCTGTGTCCGCCCTCCCAAAGATTATAGCGGAATTTATCAGATGCGTTAAAGCGGGCGTAATACCCTGCCGCACGCGCGCCCTCGTCTACTGACGGCGCATAATCAAAGACGGGGTCGGTCTTACCCACGTCAAGCCACAGTCTGCGGGGAGCGCAGAGGGCGGCAACCTCGGCATCGCAAAAAGTATTTAAATTGTTTTTATATTTCCAACCCTCAAAACCTATCTTTGAACGGTCGTTGAAAAAGCCTGCGGCATAAATTGATTTTATACGGGTGTCCGCCGCCGCGGTGTGCAGCGAAAAATAGCCGCCGTAGGAAAGACCCATCATGCCTATACGCTCACCGTCTATACAGTCAAGCGAGCAGAAGTAATCTATCGACCTGCGTAGACAGAACACCTCAAGTCCCGTTATACTGAGTCCTATCTGTTTCAGTTTACTGTCGATTTTACTGCGGTCGTAACAAACATCGATATCAACCTTTTTCTCGCCTGTTTCGATATCGAATTTCCACAAAAGCAGTTGAGGAACAAAAACTGCCATTCCCCTCTCGAGCGCGCGCTTTGTGAAAAAACTATAGTTACTGTTTCCTAAAAGTTCGCTGCATATTTCAGGCACACTTCCACCGCCGTGCTGAGCGATGACAAGAGGTGCCTTTTTTACTCCGTGCGGCATCATAAAAATACCGTAAAACCAGAAATCAGGCATGGTTTCTATCTGCATATAAGTGATATCACAAAAATCGTCGGAGCCGATATACTCACTTTTTGAAGCGGGAACGGTATCGGGATAAGGGGACACGGGCGTACCTATCATATCAACAAACTGCTGTCTGTAGCGCTGCTGATCTTCAACAATATCACGCATAAATTCATCGCGCTGCGACACGCCTTCTTTAATCTTTTTATCAAGGAATGCGTTTACCGAGTCGCGGTAATCACGGCGGTAGGGATTACCGACCGTAATACTGCCGTTATAGATTTTTTTACCTTTGTATTCTGCCATTCTGACCTCCTAATTTTACAATTACCTATTCGATACCGAAGTTTCTTTTAATTGTATGAGTATACCTCCGACCATGATCACAAGACCGACAACCGACAGTATATCAAGCGGTTCTTTTAAAAACAGAATCGTCCAGACCGTTGATAAAAAGGGGGTTATATATGCAAGATTTGATATTTTGGCGGTATTGCCCTTTTTAAGAGCGAGCACCCACAGCGTATTGGGTATTGCCATTGTAAACACGCCTGTCCACACAAAGCCTGCAAGCTCGGTAAAAGAAAGAGAAAAATAATCTTTTCTGACAACGATAATTACAACGGTGAGTAAGAAAGTGGCAAAAAAGCTGAGCATGTTTATAAAGCAGGAATCGTAATTCGCTTTTTTACTGAGTGCGTTATAAAGACCGTAGCATACTGCCGCGCCAAAGCAAAAGAGCATACTGACAAGTGTTGCGGGATTAAAAGCAAACAGGTCACGCCCCGCGACAAACATGACACCTACAAAGGAAAGCAAAATTGCTACAGCTCTTTTTAAAGTAAGCTTTTCTTTTAATATGATACATGCAAACACAATGCTCATAATCGGCCACATATAATTGATTATAAACGCCTGCGACGCCAAAAGCTTTGCAGCACCCGTATAGTAGAATACGTAATAAAAGAAGGTGCCCGGCATACCGATAAGTATCATGGCAAGATAGTC
The DNA here is from genome assembly GCA_045544795.1 of Eubacteriales bacterium. Taxonomy (GTDB): domain Bacteria; phylum Bacillota; class Clostridia; order Oscillospirales; family QAKW01; genus RGIG9041. The sequence goes on along the minus strand of JAZPZR010000099.1, from coordinate 7,181 downwards.
TCTCGGCTTATAGGTCTTATACACGCTTCTGTTTTTTGAAAAGAGGGCTATTATCAGAAGAGAGATACCCGCAAGAAGCGAGCTTACACACAGCATCTGAATATTATTGAATTTGCCCATAAGTAGCTTGCATGCAGTTGCGAAGGTAGACCACATAAGGATTGATAATATCGCATACAGGTATTCTTTTTTCATATTGCTTGTCCTGTTAAATCACCGCGGTTATCTACGAATTTACGCATATATTTTCCTGCAAACTCTAAAAATTCCTCTATACAGTTGCCGTAGCGCATTAGATTGAGTTCACAGTTATAAGTGCCGTTATATCCTATATCCTCCAATGCTTCAAACACAGGGCGCCATTTGACAGTGCCAGTACCGGGGAGCTGATGGTCATCCCAATGTCCGCAGTTATCATGCAGATGAAGAAGCGTTATGTTTTTGCCCAAAGCGCGTATGTATTCATCAACGGGAAGTACCCAGAAGGAGCCTGCCTCATGGATATGGCCCGTATCAACACACATTGTTTTATACTGTGTATTCATTCTGTCAAACTGTCCCAAAAACTCGTTATGGTCGGCAAAAAAATCACGGATACGCTCACCCTTAATACGCGCGGCGCCGAAGGTCTCTATCGCTATATTTACTTTATACTGCTCGGCAAACGGAATTATATTTGCAAACATCTCATCCGAAACAGAGCGCATAAGCTCGGGCGTTTTTTTACCCCAGCGGGTAGTATTTATAAAGTGAACCACACAGGAAGGGGCACCAAGAATTGCAGATGCTTTCATATCCTTCTCGGTTATTTTATGTGTCCACTCATACCTCGACACATCAACAGGGTCGTACGTTTCGCATCTGCCGTGCGTCTGACCGACGACAAGGTCGTATTTACCCGCGGTTTTACGGATATTATGAAAATGCTCTTCAAACTCATCGTCTGATGCGGCATATATCCCTTTTTCAAGCGAATAGTAGCTAAGGTCAAAATCTATTGCATCAAAACCGCTTTTTTTACACATTTCAAACGCGCGGTCAAGTCCGTAAACGGGAATTGCATCGTAAATATTTATACTGAGTTTTTTCATAAAAACAATCCTCACTTTTATGCTTATAACGGTATTTTAGCATCCATAAACAAAAAAATCAACGCAAGGTAAAAACTTTATGATAATTTTCAAGTTGATTTATGTTGACTTTTTAAAATTTCATTGTTAAAATAGCATACAACTATGCAAGCAGGGAGAAAACGTTATGAAACATAAAATCGTATCAAGAATTGAAGACGGTCCCTTTCGTTATCAGGCATGGCCGACAATCGCAAAGGCGAAGGACGGCACGCTTTTTGTAGGCGTTGCAGGTCACAGACAGGGTCATTTTTGTCCGTTCGGCAAAAACTATCTTTATGAAAGCCGTGACGAAGGCAAAACGTGGGCAGGTCCGCGCATTATCAATGAATCTTATCTTGACAACAGAGACGTTGGTCTTCTCACATGGGGAGAGCAGAATATTCTTATGTGTTCTGTTACACATTCTCCCGAACAGTATCTCGGTTGGGATGAACGCGCCGAAAGTCATCCGCACTATAAGATCCGCACCCCGCTTGCAATGGGTCTTCGCAAGACGTGGGAGTCGCTTCCCAAAGAGGAGCTTGAGCGTCATTCGTTTGTCCGCGTGTCGCACGACAACGGCCAAACATGGTCAGAAAGAAGAAATGCGCCTGTTTTTGCGCCTCACGGACCTACAATGCTTGAGGACGGCGGTATTCTCTACATCGGCAGAAAATTCGATTTAGACCGCACAAATTACGATATTCTGGCTTACGTAAGCTATGACGAAGGTGTGAGTTGGGAATTTGTTTCAAAGCTTCCCTACCCTGAGACTCTCACTGATGAATTACTGAGTGAGCCGTATGCTATCCGCCTTGCAAACGGCGATATCTTTGCAACGGTAAGAAGCGAGAGCACTACGGTATATCCCGCACGTGAAACGCTTAAGATATATACGACAAGATCAAAGGATAACGGCAAGACGTGGGAAGCACCGCAGCTGCTTGATCTGCACGGTGCGCCGCCCCATCTTCTTGAGCATTCGTCGGGCGCGCTTATCCTTGCATATTCACGCCGTAAAGCGCCCATGGGCGAATACGTACGGATAAGTTATGATAACGGACTTACATGGTCTGAAGACAAAAGAATAGGCACAGAGCCGATCGACTGGGACCATGGCTATCCATCCTCTGTCGAGCTTTCAAACGGTGATATTCTTACCACCTATTATCAGAAATGCCCCGGCGATGAATTTAATTCGATTCATTCTGTACGTTGGAATCTGGACGAGATAAAATAACGAGGATATTGTAGGGACAAGCGTCCCCGATCGTCCAAAAATCCGATTATATAAATACGGCGAGATTGCAGACAGATATATAAATCAGTTGGATGATTTTTATGATGAAATTTCAGTTGACAGCTATATAATAATGCCTGACCATATACATTTTATTTTGCGTATTAAAAACGGACAATCCGGATAAATAGCAAGTTGAAAGCGTAATGTCGTTAGCGAAGTTTTTGTTTTAGCATAGAATAATATATCCAGTTAGAACCAGCATCGCGTTTGTATGTATAAAAGCAGTTGGGCAGTAGTTCAAACCCACAGAGCAACAGAAAAGAGAAGATTCGCATATTTGAACGAGTCTTCTCTTTCTTTTTGTCTGTTAAGTGATATGCTGACTAAAGTCAGCGTGATATTTTCTTTTACAAATTCCTCGTCTATGACGAGATATTTCCAAAAGAAAGTGATATTAAACCCTACGGGTTTAGTGATATTCTATTCGACTGTAAACTTGCGAAGCAAATAACACTCGACTGAAAGTCGAATACAACTGCACAGCAATATAACTCGCCGCTCCGGCGAATAGAACTGTAGAAATGTTCGCTAAGAACATTTCTACAATACCTTGGGGGTTTATTTTACAGAATGGTTTTCAGTTGTTCATAAATTCTGTCGGCAATCATCTGCATTCCGAGGTCACCGGGGTGGTTTGCGACGCCGTTATGCTCAAAAATACCGACAGCCTTCATTTCATCCATTTCACCGAGGTCGCCAAGCTCAATGAGAGGAAGATTATTCTGCTTTGCATAGTCGATAATAGCAGTATCTCCCGGATGGTGCCAGAAGCCTGTTGTAATTATAATCTTTGCTTTTTGCGAGGGATCAAGATAACGGATAAGCTCATTATATCTGATTTTAAACAGTTGCTCATCAAAATCTGTTTTGGGACAGTTTTCTATAATTCGCATAACTATTATATCCGCATCAAAATCGCGCGCCGACTGATACTTTTCAAAAAGCGTATTTCCGTCTTTATAGTTTCTTTCCCACTCTGCAACCTGGCAGATACAAAAGCGTGCGCATTTTCCGTCCTTATTGACCTTATCCAAAAGCAGATGGGCATAATCCTTTTGTATATCGGAAGCCGCCATTCCCCAGTCACCGTGCCAACCGATATGGGTTGCAATTCCGTGACGTGTGATAGAATTACCTACAAGCAAAACCTTTATACCGCTTTCCCCATCATTTACCATACTGACAGGCCCGCTTTTCTTAAGCTGACCGACAGCACTTACGTTATTTTTGTCAAGCTGACTGAATTTGTTATCTGACATATAAAATCCGCCTTTTTAACTAAAGATATTTTTATTATACATAATGACAACCGATAAAGCAACACCCATTTCGCTTACGCCTTACGACGCAAATTATCAGGTTGTGCAAAATCACCTTCAAATTTTACGTTTTGCGTATAGTCACCTACTATCCACTGCTCTTCTGACAAGTGCCTGACAGGATCTCCGTTCCAATAAAGTCCCTTTACGGTAATATTTTGCGAAAGATGGTCTTTATCATAGCCCTTAAATGAGCATCTGGGCACGTGTCTTCCGTAAAGATATATATTTTCAAAAGTAATATCACGGTTTTTTCCGCGGCGGGCACCCTTGGCAGAGTATTCGTGATGGTAAATAACCTCTGATTTTATAAGTGTGGGCGCATAGTCGGTATTTTTGTTATAATACTGCTCTTCATCACTTTCCTGATAAAGCGGCGCGGGTATAACGTCATCGTATTCAACCCTTATATTACGGTAGGTCACATCGTGTATATCGGCATAGTCAACGTTACAGCAGTCTAGCACGGTGCCCGTTACGTGAATGATATCGCAGTTTTCAAAAATGATGTCACACATTTCTTCAGCGCGTGTTTCAGCGCCGATTTCAAGGCATTTATTCCAATCATTCCACAAAACACAGTTTCGCACACGTACGTTTTTAAAAACGTCATACGCCTTACCGTTTCGGTACATCGCCTTTTTCACTTCAGCCTCAACGTCACCGTTATAATAACAATCAAAGCCTTTTATACAAATACAGTCGTCAAAAGTTCGGATAAAACAGTTTTCGATCAAAACGTTTTCACAGTTGTGCATATCTATACCGTCTGAATTATAGCGCCAGCAACCGATGATCTTAACGTTTGAAATATGCAGATCTTTACAGGCGGTAGGCCGGATATTATAGCAAAGAGAATCACGTATCGTTATACCGTCGATCTCCACGTTATTGCAATATTGAAGTTGTATAGTATGTTCACGGACAGCATTTTTTACCGCCTCATGATTTGCCGTTGCATTTGCTTCAAAGAGGATCTGTTCCTTGGTTTTGCTGACATCGAGTATCCCTCTGCCGAGGATCTTTATATTGTCGGCATCTTTAGCACGTACAATGCCGTAAACTACCCCGCCCTCGTCAATAAAAAGCGTCTGATTACTTTTGAGCGTTATCGTTCCCGCATCGTGTTTTCCTTTTCCAAAGTAAATAACGTCGTCACTTTTAAAATCAACGTTATAATTGGCAACGGGGTCGGCAAACACGTGTAAAGCGCCGCTTCTTCCATATGCTTCAACAGTAAAATACTGCGGTTTATCAAGAGTGAATTTTATCACACCGTCTTTTACCACGGGCACAATGCCTGAAGATTTGGGACGTATTATAACATCCTCAAAAGGCTTTAGCGGAGTTATTTCAAATTCCGCCTTACCGTCAAGCGTAAATGACACAAAATTTATAAGTTCGGTCTGATCAACAGAGCGCTGATGTCCCGGCCAACGACGGTTATGAGGCACAGCTGAAACGCGCGCTATATCTAACACTATCTCCTTGCCGTTTATCTTAACTTTATAATCTGACATACGTCAACTCCCCTTTTAGTTTACTATTACCATTTTAATCTTAAAACAGTTTGTATAATATGTATTATTTTAATATTTTGGGTAGATTTTTATTGACTTTTTAGATTTTAGCTTTAAAATTGATTATATAAAAAATAAAGGAAAATGATATGCTGGGTTACAAAATTAAAATAAACTGTTTGCCAAAGATTGTGTGGGCGTGTGAAACGACGGTCGATAACTATGAATGGAAAAACCGCAATACCGATGATATGCTTGAAATCTCATTTACTAAATTCGGTGTAAAAAACATTACCGTCAATAACAACAGTTACACGTTAAAAAACAGTTCGTTATCCTGCGTTATGGCAAATGAAAAACGAGAAAGCTTTTGCGAAACGGGAAAATCAATAACAATCGTATCGGTTGCGGTAAGGCTGAGTGATTTTAAATATCAGACGTGTGAAATTAGCGAGGTAGACATTTACGATGAAGAAAACCTCATTTTACCCGCCTTTTTAGAGGACTTACCCGTTTATTATGAACTTGAAGTGACAAAATCCCTGCATAAAATCATCAAATTATCTTCGGGAAAATCCGAAAAACAAAAGATTGGTTTGACGGCTGCGTTTTTTGAATTGTTATACAAGGTCGATGAAATCACAAGAAATCAATTTGATATCAAAAACAGCAATACCAATTATTACGTCAAAAAAATTGATTACATTATTTCTTCAAGATATAACGAAAAAATCACGCTTTCATCCGTTGCCTCGGAACTAAATATATCTCCGGTTTACTTATCAGCCATATACAAGGAAGCGGTTGGTATCAATTTTTCAGAGCAGGTACTTAATATACGAATGAAGCAGGCTGAAAAACTGCTTCTTGATCAAAACATACCCACCGCAAAGGTTGCAGAGCTTTGCGGGTTTTGTGACGAGAGTTATTTCAGAAAGAAATTCAAACAGTTTTTCGGCTTAAACGTTAAAGAATACAGACAAATCAAAAACGGGCTGACCCTTTATCACGACAAGCCCGTACGAAAAAACAGTCACATTTAGTGTTTGATAGGTGCATTATCACAATTACCGTTTACTCGCATTAACCAAACAGCCGTTTTAGTATGTTGACATAAAAAAATATTTTTATTATAATGAAAAATATCAATACAAACAGAAAGGCGGTCTGATTTATGATTTTTCAAGCACACAAGGGTGTAAGTACAGAGTACCCCGAAAATACAATGCCAGCTTTTATTGCAGCTATGCAGCAGGGTTATAAAATCATAGAACTGGATGTATCGGTCACAAAGGATATGAAGTTTGTGTTGCTCCACGACAGCACGGTAAACCGAACCGGACGGCACAAAAACGGTGATTTGATCACCGATCCTGTCAAAATCGGTGATATTACATATGAAGAAGCTCTTCAATACGACTTCGGAATACGGTTTTCTTCCGAGTTCAAGGGCACAAAGCTTCCGCTTTTTGAAGACGTATTACGCTTTGCACAACAAAATCAAATCAAGCTCAAAATCGACAACAAATATCAAAGACTCACCGCGGAACAAAAAGACGCTTTCTTTGAGCTTCTGAAACATTATACAGACGTAGCTTGTCTGACCTGCTCCAATGTGCAAGAAATTGAAAATGCTCACCGTGTTTTTCCACAGATGTATTTTCATTACGATGGAGCAGTAACTGTCGAAGTTTTAGAGCAACTCCGTTCCTTTTTACCAAAAGATAAACTGACGGTTTGGCTTCCCCACAAAAACCCCAATACAGCCTGGGTAAAGACCGACTTCGCCAACGAGTCGCTGGCTGCGCTTGTAAAGCAGTATGCCAGCCTCGGTATATGGATATTATCTGACGAAGCCCAGTTGGCAGAAGCAAAAAAGCTGGGTGCAGATGTCATCGAAACAAACGGACAGCTAAAACCAACGTTG
>JAZPZR010000098.1:0-5597 GCA_045544795.1 Eubacteriales bacterium | reverse complement strand
GCTTGCCGACGTCCTTACCCGTACCGCCAAGCGTTACGCCCTGATAGATGATACAGTTATCACCGATCTCCGTCGTCTCGCCTATAACAACGCCTGTACCGTGGTCGATAAAAAAGCCTTTACCTATAGTCGCGGCAGGATGTATCTCAATTCCCGTTTTAAATTTACAGCGTTCGCTAATAAATCTCGCCTTAAAAAACCGACCTTTTTTATATGCCTTATGTGCGCGTCTGTACATACGAAGCGCTTTAAAGCCCTTATACAGAAAAAATATCTCAAAGTCGCTTTTGGCGGCGGGGTCATGCTTTTTTATAAAATCTAATTCGTATCTGTATTTATTAAACATATTATTTCTTAGGGTCGATGAACTGCTTGTTCTGCATTACGTAGGTCATACCGCTGATAACTGTCAGCACGGCGGATGCCCACAAAACAACGTTTGTAATTATATCTATTATCTGATTTGCAAGAGGGACGTTAAAAAGCGTCATAAAATACTGCGATGCAAGAATAAACACGATGCTCGACATCTGCGCAACGGTCTTGAGCTTGCCCCACATGTTTGCGGCAACCACCTTACCCTTGCCCGCTGAAATAAGGCGGAGTGAGGTAATAAGAAACTCACGGATAAGAATGATAAAGGTTATCCAGGTAATGCCGTAGCCGATATCAAGCTCGATAAAAGCAAGAAATGCGGCTGTCGTCAGCATTTTATCCGCAAGCGGATCGAGAAACTTACCGAAGTCGGTAATGAGATTGTATTTTCTTGCAAGCTTACCGTCTATAAGGTCGGTAATTGACGCTACTGCAAAAAGCACAAGTGCCACAAGGTGATGGTGCGGAAAGTTTATCATCAGCGCCGCAAGAAAAAACGGCGTCATTATTATACGGAGTACCGTAAGTTTGTTGGGTGTATTCATTATATTCTCTCTCCTATAAGTTCAAAATCCATGCACTCTGTTATGCGAACGTCCACCATGTCGCCCGCGTTTACAGGCGTGTCCGAGGTAAAGAAAATTTTACCGTCGATATCGGGCGCTTCCATATAGCTTCTGCCAAAGTAGCACTCGCCGTAGCGGTCGTAGCCCTCGCAAAGTACGGACAATTCGCGTCCGACCAGTAATTCCTGCTTTTTCTCAACGATAACAGACTGTATAAGCTCAATATTTTCCGCGCGCGCTTCTTTTACGCTGTCCTCAATCTGATTTTCAAAATCACGCGCGGGAGTGTCCTCTTCGGCAGAGTACTGAAATACTCCGAGCTTATCAAACTGCGCCTTTTTGACAAAGTCGCAAAGCTCTGAAAACTCCTCTTCCGTCTCACCGGGGAAGCCGACCATAAGCGTTGTACGGAGTATTACGCCGGGGATCTCGTTACGAAGCTTTTTTACAAGCGAGAGCAGGCTTTCTTTATTGCCGGGCCTGTTCATACGCGAAAGAGTCTCCCCCGATGCGTGCTGAACGGGCATTTCAATATATTTTACGATTTTATCCTCAGTTTTGATAACCTCGATAAGCTCGTCTGTTATCTTATCGGGGTAGAGATACATAACGCGGAGCCAGTCAAGCCCCTCAATTTTACAAAGCGCCCTCAGAAGCTCAGGAAGCTTACGCTCGCCGTAGATATCAATACCGTAGTTTGTGGTGTCCTGCGCGATAACGATAAGCTCACGCGCACCGTTTTTGACAAGGCTTTCTCCCTCGGCAATTATATTTTCCATAGGACGCGAATGAAAGTCACCGCGGATAAGGGGAATTGCGCAGTAAGCACAGCGGTTTGAACAGCCGTCCGCCACCTTGAGATATGCGGAGTAGTATGGGTTTATAAGCGTGCGCTCGCCTTCGAGCTGAATATCCTTTAAATCACCGAAGTCGATAACACGCTCACCTGCGAGCACGCGCTCGATAGCGGGCACGATATTCTGAAAACTGCCGACACCCAAAAAGCCGTCAACCTCGTAAAGCTCCTTATCAATATCGTCGGGATAGCGTTGCGGAAGGCAACCGCACACGATAATCTTTTTAATTTTGCCCTCGCTTTTAAGTGCCGCCGCCTCAAAGATAACGTCAAGCGCCTCTTTTTTGGCATCCTCTATAAAACCGCAGGTGTTGATAACGGTTACGTCCGACATCTCGATCTCACCCGTTACGGTATAACCCGCTTTTGCCACGGCATTTATCATAAGCTCGGTATTTATCTGATTTTTGGCGCAGCCAAGCGCCACAAAACCGATCGTTTTTTTATCACTCATCGAAAAAGACTGCTTCCTTTATAACAGAATTTATGACATCGCTGTCAAAACCGCGCCGCGCAAGCTGACCGTAAAGTCTGGCACACGCACGGCGGTCGGTAAAATCAATATTTTTGGGGATATGAACGCGCACCGTCTGATAAAAATCGGTATCAAGCGATGCGAGTGCATCGTCTACGTACTCGCCCACGCCCTTTGCATACAGCTCCTGCGCAATGCGCCGCGGTCCGTAGCATTTTGTGTTTGCAAGGTAGGATGCAAGCGCGCACGCATAGCGCAGGTCGTCAAGATAGCCCTGCTCACACAGAAGGTCGACGGTGTCAAGCGCCACATCCTCTGCAATGCCCGCGCGCGCAAGCTTTGTAAGCATGGTCTTTACGCTCATATCACCGTAGCTTAAGTAGTTATACGCCTTACCGCGCGCTTTTATAAGCTGACGCGCGCGCTCGACAGTCTCGAGCGCCTTTTCATCAAGCACCATGCCGATTTTAAGACCCGCCTCAATAACGGTGTCCTCACTCAGCGTCATAACGTATTCGCCGTCAGCGTACACGTCGACGGCGCCGTTTTTTTCGGGGCTTTGAACAAAGCCCGATATATTACTCAAAATCGTCTGCGGTCACGTCAAGTCCGCGGGCAGAAACTGCTTTTGCCTTTGCTTTGGTTGCGGCGGCAGGCGCCTTTTTCGCCTCTTCCTGCTCTTCGGGAGTTTTCTGAAGTATCTCACGAAGCTTTGCCTCTATCTCGTCGCAGATATCGGGGTTGTCACGCAAAAACTGCTTTGCGCTCTCTTTACCCTGACCTATGCGGTCCTCACCGTATGAAAACCATGAGCCGCTCTTTTTGATAATGTTATACTCTGCACCGAGGTCGACCATCTCGCCGTATTTTGAGATGCCCTCGCCGTACATGATATCAAACTCGGCGATCTTGAAGGGCGGTGCGACCTTGTTTTTAACTATCTTACATCTTACGCTGTTACCGATAACCTCAGAGCCGCTTTTAATAGCGTCGGTCTTTCTGATATCGATACGCACCGACGAATAGAACTTGAGCGCGCGGCCGCCCGTCGTTGTTTCGGGGTTGCCGTACATAACGCCCACCTTCTCACGAAGCTGATTTATAAAAATTGCGATACAGTTTGTCTTTGAAATGACACCTGCAAGCTTTCTGAGTGCCTGCGACATAAGTCTTGCCTGAAGACCAACGTGCGATGCGCCCATGTCACCCTCAAGCTCAGACTTGGGTACAAGAGCCGCAACAGAGTCGACGATAACGACGTCAATTGCGCCAGAGCTTATAAGCGCCTCGGTAATCTCAAGCGCCTGCTCGCCCGTGTCGGGCTGTGAAACGAGCACGTTGTCGACGTTTACGCCGAGGTTTTTCGCATAGACGGGGTCAAGCGCATGCTCCGCGTCAATAAACGCAACCTCACCGCCGCGCTTTTGCGCCTCGGCAAGCACGTGAAGTGCAAGTGTTGTTTTACCTGACGATTCAGGTCCGTATATCTCAACGATACGGCCGCGGGGCATACCGCCTATTCCGAGCGCCGCATCAAGCGCGAGTGAGCCTGTAGGTATTGTTTCAACCTTCATGTGCGCATTCTCGCCAAGCTTCATTACGGCACCCTCACCGTAAGCTTTTTTAATTTGTGCAAGGGCTGTTTCAAGAGCCGCTTTTTTATCTACCATTGTTTTTTACCTCAAATATTTAAAATAATGCACAGGTTCCGCTCTCTGTGTAATAGTCTATAAGGTCCTCTATGTGCTTTCTTGACGTACCGATATATTCCGCAAGGCAGTCGATACACAAAAATTCTTCTGCGCCGCGGTTGACAAGCTTTTTGTATATCGGAATCGCGTCCGACTCAAGGGGCCCCCCGCATTTCATGCAGGTCGAATCGTTTGCCATTTATCTGTCAACGACCTTTGCGCGATAAAGTCTGCAATCGTGCGCTTCGATACTGTCAACGATGATCTCTGACGCGCTTCCGCAGTCCTGCTGTGTAACGCAGTCGTAAAGCTCAAGCTTTTTGCCCGAAGACCATGCAAGACCGATATCGAAAAGGTTGAGCGTCATTGAACGCTTTTTATCAGAGAAGTTAAATGCGCCGATAGCAAGGTCACCGTTTGAAAGCATTTTTATCATGTAAAAATACTCACGCGGTTCTTCAGGATTTGAGCCGATGTAGTAAGGACTGCGTCCCTCGATATCCTGATTTATCGCGATAAGATCGCGGTTACCGAGAATTTTAAGCGTCTCTTCACTCATTTCGCGCATGTCACAGCCTATCATAAGGGGTGAGTTCATCATACACCAGAAAGCAAAGTGCGTTCTGTACTCAATATCTGTACAGCCGAATTCACCGTCGCCCGTGTTTATACATTTACTGCCGCCGTGAATACCGACAACGAGCATGTCAATATCGTTAAAGCAGTAGTTTCCGCTGTGCGCGATCTTTGATATCTGCGAAAGTGCAAGCTTTTTGATCGACCACCACTCGTCACGGATATCGCCTGTTGAACGGTATATCTGCGCGCCTGTAGAACGGATCCACTCCTCAACGTGCTCAGTTCCCCAGTTGCAAGCGGAGAAAAGAATGTCGCGGCCGCAGTTGCGAAGTGCGATAGCCATTCGTCTGTAAAGCACGTGACCGGGGATGCCCGGCTTAAAGCAGTTATCGTATTTCAAAAAGTCAACGCCCCACTCGGCAAACTGCTTTGCATCCTCAAACTCATGATCAAACGAGCCGGGATATTTTGCGCAGGTAAGCGGACCGTCACAGGAGTACATGCCGAACTTGAGACCCTTTGAGTGAATATAGTCGGCAAGCGCTTTCATGCCTGACGGAAACTTTTCAGAGTCAACGACGATCTTACCGTCTGCATCGCGCTCACGGAGACTCCAACAGTCGTCGATAACAATATATTCATAGCCCGCATCCTTAAGGCCTGTTGAAACCATAAGATCGGCAGAAGCCTTTACCACCTCTTCGTTGATATGCTCACCGAAGGTGTTCCATGAATTCCAGCCCATAGGCGGTGTAAGTCCGAGATATTTATTGTCCATTTACGTACCCTCCTTATAATAGGTCATAGTTAATAATATTATATTATTATATAACTTATATGTCAATAAAAATAAAACAAAAACCGAAGCGGCAGACTGCAGAAATACTGCTGATTTATAGCAACCTTCAAATTGCGGTTTATTGAATAGACGGAATTAGTGTACTCTCTTGGCTCCACTTGTCAGGGGAGCTGTCGCGAAGCGACTGAGGGGTAGTCAGCATCAAGCGAAACTCTACAAAACTGACTACCTTTCCACCGTCTTCGACGGTCCCCCT
>JAZPZR010000097.1:0-3500 GCA_045544795.1 Eubacteriales bacterium | reverse complement strand
GTAGCAAGACCTGTGCGCGAATGTATATGGAAGCCGCCAAGACCCATCTCTTTAAATATCTCTATCTGCTCCAAAAGCTCGTCCTTATCGAGTTGTGAATTCCACGACCAGAAGGGAGTACCGCGGTATTCGGAAGTCGGATTTTCAAAAAGTTCTTTTGATAACTGTTTTTCACTGTTCTTTTTATATAACATAGCAGAACGCCTCCTTATCATATTGACAATATTATATGACATGGTTTATAATAAAACAAGGTGCTTTTTTGATAAAAAGGGTGGTGATTTTGTGGTTTATTATTCTACTCCCGAAAGATTGGAACAGCTGGGCAGGCACGGCTTTTGCGCGCACATTGCAGATACGATTTCCAGCGAAATGCACGGACACAGTTTTTTGGAGTTTACTTACGTACAAAAGGGTGTGATTGAGCATACCTTTGCAGATACGACCGAGATTTTGCGAGAAGGCGATTATTTTATTGTTGATTACGGAACACAGCACGGCTACAAAAGTGCCGACGGCAAGGAAATTTCGGTTATAAATCTGTTGTTTTACCCTGATTTTATTGACAGAACGCTGTCTCGCGACGCAAACTTCGAAAAGGTGGTAAACTCGTACCTTGTAAGGTTTAAATACAGGTTGCTTGACCGTTCGCCTGACGGAATACGTTTTTTTGACGAGGGCGGAAGAGTATATGAGATCGTGAATAACATTATAAACGAATTCTGCACGCGTGAGACGGGGTATCTTGAATGCATACGCTGTCAGCTTGCGCAGATCCTTATTATGACCATGCGTAAGATCACAAAGCAGGATACGGAAAAGGAAATAAGTGACGTAATACGCATGATAACCGACGATATCAAGAAAAACTACGACAGTCCCCTTGCCCTTTCGGCATATGCGAAAAAATACAGTTATTCATTATCGCATATTTCAAAAAAGTTTACCGATGAAATCGGAATGGGGTTTACACAGTATCTGCAACGAATACGTATCGAGCAAGCCTGCAAGTTACTTGAAGACGGAAAACTGCCGATAGGAGAAATATCCTGCGCCGTCGGTTATAACGACGTAAAATTCTTTAACAGGGTATTTAAAAACTCCCTCGGCATAACACCGAGAGAGTTTAAAAAGATAAGCAGATAATTTATTTCGGTTCTGTCATTTTTGAAGGGTCTACAATTTCATCAAAGCGCTCTTCTGTTACAAAACCGAGAGATACCGCCGCCTGTTTAAGAGTCATGTCTTTTGCGTGAGCATGCTTTGCGACCGAGGCGGCGTTTTCATACCCGATCTCAGGCGAAAGCGCCGTAACAAGCATGAGTGACTTGTCAAGATTTTCCTTCATGCGCGCAAGATTGGGCGTGATACCGCATACGCAGTTATCGTTAAACGAATCTGTAACGTCAGCAAGAAGTGTGATCGAATTTATAAGATCATAGCAGATAACAGGCATAAAGACGTTGAGCTGGAAGTTACCCTGCGAGGCGCAGGCAGAGATCGTAGTATTATTGCCCTGAACCTGAGCGCAAACCATTGTCACCGCCTCACACTGCGTAGGATTGACCTTGCCCGGCATGATAGAGCTGCCCGGCTCGTTTTCAGGAATGTTTATCTCCCCTATTCCGCAACGGGGACCCGATGCAAGAAGGCGGATATCGTTCGCGATCTTCCAAAGATCAGACGAATATGCCGTGAGCGCACCGTGTACAAAAACCGCGGCATCCTTTGAAGTGAGCGCATAAAATTTGTTTTCACACTCGGAAAATTCACTGTCTGTATACTGTGAGATAAGAGATGCAGTAAGCGCGCCGTGGCCTATCGGCGCATTAAGTCCCGTACCCGTTGCAGTACCGCCCAGTGCCAGCGGACGCATACTGTCAAGCGAGGATACTATCATTTTTTTGCCCGACTCGACCATAACACGCCAGCCGCTTATCTCCTGTGAAAAGGTAACAGGCGTTGCATCCTGAAGATGTGTACGGCCTGTTTTTATTATACCGTCATACTTTTTTTCAAGTGCTTTGAAAGTGGCTACAAGTCTGTCAATTGCGGGAATAAGCTTTTTCTCAACAGCAAGTACGGTTGCAATATGAATTGCGGCAGGGAAAACGTCGTTTGACGACTGTGAGCAGTTTACGTCATCATTTGGATGAAGAAGCGTTTTACCCAAAGTCAGATTTGCATAGTTTGCCACGACCTCATTGACGTTCATATTTGTCTGAGTACCGCTGCCTGTCTGCCATACCGATAGCGGAAAATGGCCATCAAGCTCGCCGTCAAGAATTTTATCGCAGGATCTTACAATTGCATCACACTTTTCCTTTGTGATTTTGTTCGGCTTTAACTGTGCGTTTGAAACGGCGCACGCCTTTTTTATAAGTGCGATCGCATGAATTATTTCACGCGGCATTTTCTCATGGCTTATTTTAAAGTTTTCAAAACTGCGCTGTGTCTGCGCACCCCAGTATTTATCGGCAGGCACCAAAACCTCACCCATGCTGTCATGCTCTGTTCTGTACTGCATTATTACTCTTCCTTTTAATTTTTTCTTAATTTTATCATACCGAGGTATATAAATCAACGGCTTTGCATATTTTGTAGTAAAAAACAAGGATGGGCAGGATATGTATTACAGCTGTGACGAACGCGCAAAAGAATTTGCAAGATACATAATAGACAGCGGGGCTACGGTAAGAAAGACCGCAGAGCAATTTAAAATTTCAAAATCGACCGTACATAAGGACGTAAGCTACAGGTTGAAAAACATTGACTTTGATCTTTATACAAAGGCAAAGGCGGTGCTTGACAACAATCTGAAAGAACGGCATATACGCGGCGGAATTGCAACCAAAAATAAATATGCGAGCATTAAAAAAAGACCCTGACGAGGCGCACTTTACCATAATAGCCCCGACAAATGGTTTTTACTATTTTGGAATTATAAAGCGAAGTGAAATTCACTCCGCTTTTTTCATTGTACAAGACTATGTAGCGCTCACAAAACTTTTTTACAAGTGTCAATGCTGTCTGCGACGAATTCCCCTCGCGGATCCTCATTTTGCGACGAAGCTCTTATAAAATTACAACCCTGCCTAAATCGTCTGTTCTACGGACAATTCCTGTTGCTTTCATATATACATTTCTCCTTAAATTACAAATTGTGTTGTTATTATCTGTAATTTATGGAGATTTATACTGCACAAGTTTACTTTTGAAATGAAATATGATATAATAAATCAAAAGAGGTGAAATTATGGACTTTCAATTATCTGGACTGTTGATAAAAGCAATTGGCATTTTTATTCTGTTAGCTATTATTGGCGGGTTTGTGTTTGGAATTGTTTTCCTTATTCGACTTTTATTAAAAATAATAAAACTAAAACAACCCCGAATAATAACATACTATGTTATTATGATACTGTGTATTTTAATAGTAGCTGCATCATGGATATTAAACATGGGTTGGTATAGGGTGATTTTGACTTGGCTTACAGTTC
>JAZPZR010000096.1:0-16390 GCA_045544795.1 Eubacteriales bacterium | reverse complement strand
ATTATAAAACATCCCGCAAAACCGCAATTTATCTACCTCATCACGACTGCGTTTTCAAATATTGATGTGTCGGGGAGTAAGCTTTCCGTTTCTGTCAGCGTAAACTCCTTATCCACCATGGGATATTTTGCGCCTGCGGCTTTGTTATAGGGCAAAAGCTCTACGGGCGAATCCCCCACAAGCGCGGAAATTGCTAAAAGATTTTCTTTTGTATCTGTAATCCCCGGTATCAGCGGTATTCTTATAATATGAGGAATACCGCTGTTTTTCAGTATCTCAAAATTTTCAAGTATCACGTCGTTATACACGCCCGTGTACTCAAAATGCTTCTCTCTGTCAAAAATTTTAATATCCATTATGACAAGGTCGCAAAGTGATATCACCTTTTTAAATACAGCGGGGTCTGCATATCCGCTTGTTTCTATCGCGCGGTGAAGCGGCTTTGTTTTTTGCAAGGCTTCACACAAAAACTCATGCTGCATAAGCGGTTCGCCGCCAGAAAAGGTGATTCCGCCGTCTGTTAAAAAATCGCTGTATGAAAGCAGTTTTTTGGCAAGCGCATCACTGTCTGTCTTATGCCCCTTGACCTCGATAAGCCCGTTGGGACAGGCAAAAAGACACCTGTCAAAGCGCTGACATTCGGGGTGGTCGCACCCCTTTTTACACAGCCCGCAACCCACACACGCCGATTTGCGTACCATGAGCACGGGCGACTTTTCAAGCCCCTCAGGATTGTGACACCAACGGCAACGAAGCGGGCAACCCTTTAAAAACACAGTCACCCTCGCACCCGGTCCGTCATGTACAGTAAACTCTTTTATGTCAAAGATAACACCCGTCATACCGTGTATTCCTGTCTTGCGATAACGTGGTCTTGATAGCCGCGGTCAAGCTCGGTAAAATACGCGCTCCAGCCCCAGATACGTACGATAAGCTGTTCGTATTTTTCGGGATTTATCTGCGCATCGCGAAGCGCCTCCGGATTGACAGCGTTAAGCTGAAGCTGATGTCCGCCGCGGTCGACAAAGCCTTTTACAAGCCTTGCAACCTTGCTGATTGATTCGTCCGATGCAAACATACCGCCGTCAAACTCAAGCGTCAGCGGTCCGCCGTTGCAGGTCTTTGCAAGATCGGGCTTTGTAAAGGACGCGATGACCGACATGGGTCCGCCCACCTTTGCAAAAAGCGACGGAGAATAGTTTGCCGAAAACGGCTCGCCCTTGCGTCTGCCGTCGGGCGATGCGCCTATTTTTGCGGCATGCTCAAGATAAAACATGGCAGAGCCTGTACCAGCGCGGTAGATACCGCCGTACTCATTCTTTCTGCCCTCAAGCGCCTTGCTGAAAGCTTCAAGCAGGAATACACCGCTTGCATCGGCATAATCGTCGTTCTGACCCATTTTGGGCGTATCGTAACGAAGCCTGTGCAAAAGCTCGAAGCAGCCTTCAAAATCTTTATCAACCGCATCAATAAGCTCGCGCGCCGTTATGCTCTTTTCATCAAATACGTATTTCTTGATTGCGGTCAGCGAGTCTGCCGCGGTGGAAAGACCTGTGCCGTGAATACCGAAGTTGTTGTATTTTCCGCCCTTTCTGAGATCCTGCGAATGAACGCAGAGCGAGGTTAAGGGACAGGGCGCAAATTTGATGTTTTTGAAAGTGTCTTCAAAATTGTCGATTTGTTTGTTTATATCCGCCTTTATAAAGTCGCAGAACTCGTCAAAGCTTTTGCACTTTTCAAGGCTTTCATGCATGGCTCTGTCAATAACGGCGGGAAGCGAAAGCGCACCGATATTGGGAATATCCATACCGACACCCTCGATAATAAACTCCCAGCACGCCGCAACGACGTAGTTTTCCGCGTCAATCGGGTCGTAGCCCCATTTGATGAGCGTGGGAATTACGATATCGTCGTTTGAATACTGCGGAAAACCAAGTCCCGCCTTTGTAAGCTCGGTGCCTAGCTCAAACACCTCGATAGGTGTCTTTGAGGACACGCGCAGGTTTATCTTGGGGTCTATCATCAGATTTTCAAGTGACGCCTTAAGTGACATGACGGTGATATCGTTAAATATCTCCTGCCCGCCCAAAAGACCGCCCAGCACCATGCTCTGTCCGTTGTCGCCCTGCTGTACACCCTTGTAAATGTCCGAGTCTTTATTGAAAGAAAGGAAAAAGTCGACAATTAGCCCGTATGCCTCTTCCTTTGTAATGACCTTCTTTTTTATATCCTTTTCATAATAAGGATATATGTACTTGTCAAATCTGCCGCAGGTGACGTGGTTTGTACCCTCAAGCCTGAGCGCGAACGTGATTATTCTTATAAACTGAAGCGCCTCGCGGAACGTACGCGCAGGGTATCTCGGTACCTGCGCCAAAACCTCGGCAAGCGCGCTGTCTCCCGCATCCTCCGCCGCCTTTTTATACTTGTCGGTAAGCATAAAAAGCGCGTCGATCATCCGTTTTCCGTATTTATCGGTCTTGTCGTAAAGCGCGACGAGGCCGTTTTTTAATATGTAAGCATAATCGGGTGCCATATTGGAAACGTGTCCGAATTCGTGAAAATATGCGCGTTCGGTCCCCTCCGACGCCGCCTTCTTTTCCTCATCGGTTATAACGAGTGACGGTGTGTTTACGGTACGCAAAAAGCATATTTTTTCACCCGGTAAAAGAACTGCCTTTTCCATTTGGCAGACAGTCTCAAAATGACGTGCGACACGCTCGTCAAAATCAAGCCCCATCTTGCTGTATTCCTTTGCAAAATCAAAGTCCGGCACCTGCCTGAAGGCGCGGTGCTTTTTTTGTAAAATAAAGTCTCTTAAAACGTTTTCCATATCAGTTCACCTCTGATTTTATTATATATATAAATTGTCTTTTTGTAAAGCAAAAAAAGTCGTAAAAAAAGTTTACATAATCGTTGACAAGTGCACTATCTATGTATTATAATAAATCCAAGTGGTATCCAAGTGGTGCCTTGATGGTAGGATGAGGGAGGTGAATCAAGTGCTCGGTGGTACGTACAATCATACTGTAGATGACAAGGGCAGAGTTGTAATGCCCGTTAAATTCAAAAAAGAGCTGGGGCTTGAATTCATCATTACCGCAGGCTACGATAAAACACTTATCGTCATGTCAAATGACGAGTGGAAAAATTTCTGTAACCGCTTCAACAACGCTCCGCCTTCAAAGGTACGCGATATCAAGCGTTTCTTTGTCGGTAACATGGCGGAGGTGACGACAGACAAGCAGGGCAGAATGCAGATTCCTCAGCGCCTTCGCAACAAGGTGGGGATAGAGGATGAGGTTGTGCTTGTCGGTGTCGGCGACATGGTCGAGATATGGACTCCTGAAAATTGGGAGGCAAGACAGGTCGACCTTGACTGTGATACCATCGCAGATACTATGGATGAGTTGATAGTATAATGGAATTTGTTCATTACAGCGTTATGCGTGACGAGTGCATTGACGCGTTAAATATTGACCCCGACGGCGTGTACGTTGACTGTACTCTGGGAGGAGCGGGTCACAGCCGTGAAATTGCAAAACGGCTTGAGGGCGGTCTGCTTATAGGTATTGACCGCGACCGCGAGGCGATAGAGACCGCGCGCGAAAGACTTCGGGAGTTCGGTGACAGGGTGCTGCTTGTCAACGATAACTTTTCCAATATAAAAAATATTCTTGAGGATGCGGGCGTGTTTACCGCTGACGGAATACTTTTTGACCTCGGTGTTTCCAGCTATCAGCTTGACAATGCCGAGCGCGGTTTTACCTACCGCTTTGATGCGCCTCTTGATATGCGCATGTCGCAGGACGACTTTCTTACCGCACGTGAGGTCGTAAACACCTACACGCGCGAAGAGCTGTCGCGGATAATTTACGGCTACGGCGAAGAAAAGTATGCAAATAAAATTGCAAACGCCATCTGCCGTGAAAGAGAAAAGGCGCCGATAGAAACCACCTTTCAGCTTAACGACATCATAAAAAGCGTATTTCCGCCGAGTGAGCGCTACGGTGAAAAGCACCCGTCAAAGCGCACCTATCAGGCAATAAGAATAGAAGTGAACGGTGAGCTTAAAATTCTTGAGGACACCGTGCGCGACGCGGTGGACTGCTTAAACCCTTCGGGAAGACTTGCGGTCATGACCTTTCACTCACTTGAGGACAGAATAGTAAAAACCACGCTCAAAGATCTTGCGACGGGCTGTACCTGTAACAAAAACATACCCGTATGCGTGTGCGGAAGGCGTGAAAAAATAAAACTTATAACAAGAAAGCCGATTACGGCAGATGCGCAGGAGCTTTCTGAAAACAACCGTTCAAAGCCTGCAAAACTCCGTGTCGCACAGAAACTTTAAAAAAAGGGAAATTAGGATGAAAAAAACAAATCATACCAAAAAAAGAATATCCCCTCTTACCGTGCTTTTATCACTCGTATGCGTTGTGCTTGTGGCGGTGACCATAACAAGCCAGATAACGCTCAACGAGAAGACGATAGATAACAAGAATACCGAGAAGGAGCTTGCGCAGATCATTGACGAAAACGAAACGCTCTGTGCAAAGATAGACAGTAAAAACTCTATCGCAAACGTCGAGGAGATCGCAGTGGGCGAACTCGGCATGATAAAGCTTCAGGAGTATCAGATACACTACGTCAATCTCGCAGAGGACGACAGCGTCGAGATAGCTGACGAGTCTGAAGGCAGATCGTTTTTCGACGGAATCGTTGCAAGCTTTAACATTCTTCTGGAATATTTGAACTAAAGCGTAATAGATATAAAAATAGCGGGAGGTAAATTTGGATTGGCTTTCCCGCTTTTTGCATTTTTGGAGTAAACTGTATGTCAAAAACACCAAGTAAAAATATGATAATACGCGCGGGTATAGTGCTTGCCGTGTTTGCGCTGTGCGTTATTGTGCTTATCGCGTTTCTCGTACGCTATCAGATAATAGAGTACGATTTTTATCAGGCGCGCGCAATTTCACAGCAGACGCTTGATACTACTATCAATGCAAACCGCGGTGTCATTACCGACTGTAACGGTGTCGAGCTTGCTATATCGTCGACCGTCAAGACGGTGTATCTTGCACCCAAAAACATCAAGACGGAGGAGCAGGCGCGCGAAATTGCAAAAAACCTCTCGGAAATACTTGAGGTGGACTATGACACCGTCTATGCAAAAACGCAGAAAAACAACTATTACGAGATAGTAAAGCGTAAGATCGAAAAGGACGTTGCCGACAGGGTGCGCGAGTTTGTGAGTGAGTCGGACGTTCCCGGCGTACATCTTATCGATGACACAAAGCGCCGCTATCCCTATAATAACCTTGCATCGCATATAATCGGATTTGTAGGTACCGATAATACGGGTCTTGAGGGTATCGAGCTTACCTATAACGATTATCTCACAGGCACCAACGGTAAGCTGATAACCGCAAAAAACAACGCGGGCACCGAGCTTCCCGTGGAATATGAGACCTACGTTCCCGCACAGGACGGCGCAACGGTTGCTCTCACTATTGATAATACCGTTCAGTACTATCTTGAAAAGCATATTGAACAGGCGCGTGAGGATAATAACTGCTACGACGGCGCGGCGGGCATTATAATGGACGTAAAAAGCGGCGCGGTGCTCGGTATGACATCAAAGCCTGACTACGACCTTAATCAGTATCAGGTGATAACCGATTCGCTTCTTTCAGAAGAACTTACAAACTACACTCCCACCGAGGAGGGCGACCCGACTGTCGAGGAAAAAGAATCCGAACTTGTAAATCTTATGCGCAGAAACAAGCTTATAGTTGATACCTACGAGCCGGGCTCTACTTTTAAAATTCTCACAGCCGCCATGGCGGTCGAAGAGGACGTTGTAAACCTTAATTCGTCCTTCTACTGCCCCGGCTATAAGGTGGTTGCAAACAGACGTATCGGCTGTTGGAAGCATGCGGGCCACGGCGCGCAGAACTTCGCGGTCGCAATGCAAAATTCCTGCAACCCCGCGTTTATATCCATAGGTGAGCTTGTCACAAACACCACCTTTAAAAACTATTTTGAAAACTTCGGTCTTACCGAGCGCACGGGCGTTGACCTTGCGGGTGAGGCAACGGGTATTTTCCATGCTGAAGGCAGTTTTAATATCGTTGAGCTTGCAACGGCATCCTTCGGTCAGCGCTTTAAGGTGACCCCCATTCAGATGATAACTGCGGTATCTGCAGTTGCAAACGGCGGCTATCTTGTAACACCGCACGTTGTAAAAGAGATATACACCACGACCGAGGACGGCAAAAAAACAGTCGTTGATACTGTGGAAAGCGGTGTAAAGCGTCAGGTAATATCAGAAGAGACGTCAAAAGAAATGTGCGACCTGCTTGAAAAGGTCGTATCGGTAGGCTCAGGACGAAACGCATACGTCAAGGGCTATCGCGTGGCAGGAAAAACAGGTACTTCGGAAAAGCTTGCGTCCGAGTCGTCGACAGGCGAGGACGAATATATCGCATCCTTTATAGGCTTTGCGCCCGCGGACGACCCGCAGATAGCGATACTCGTCATGCTTGACGAGCCAAAGGGCGCGGAGTATTTCGGCGGTCTTACGGCGGCGCCCGTTGCGGGTAAGATACTTGCAGACGTCATGCCTTATCTTGAAATTCCCGCCGAGTATACGGCAGAAGAGCTTGCAACGCTCGATGCGTCGGTGCCTTCGGTCATCGGCATGGAGACTGAATCTGCAATTGACGATATCAAGTCAAAGGGACTTAAGTATAAGATTGTGGGCGGTGAGGGCACCGTTGAGCATCAGATGCCCAAAAACGGCACGCTTATCCCGCAGGGCGGAACGGTCGTTCTTTATACCAACGGCAAGACCCCCTCTGCAAACGTAACTGTTCCCGACGTTGTGGGAATGACGGTTGCGGCATCGAGTAAGATGGTAAACAACTACGGACTCAATGCAAAGCTTGTCGGTAACGAGTCGACAAAATCGACGGCGCTTATTGCCTCGCAGTCACCCGCGGCGGGTACTGTCGTTGAGGCAGGTACGGTAATCACACTTAACTACAAGAACTACGACGGAGTTTCAAACTAATGAAATTATCACAGCTTATTTCGGGAAATGACCTTCCCGAACTTGAAATAACCGATATTGCCTTTGACTCGCGCAAGGTAAAGGCGGGTACGCTTTTTATCTGCCTGCGCGGTGAGACTGTGGACGGCCATAAGTACGCGCTCTCTGCCGAGCAAAACGGCGCGGTCGCAATTGTCGGCGAAGAAATGACGGACAGTACCCTTCCTCATATAATCGTGCCCGATTCACGGATCGCGATGTCGGAAATTGCAAGCGCGTGGTTTGACCACCCCGAAAGGAAAATGCGTTTTATCGGCATTACGGGTACAAACGGCAAGACCTCGACCGCTTTTTACGTCAAGCGTATACTTGACAGACTCGGCAAAAAAACGGGCATGATAGGTACCGTTTGCAACATGATATGTCAAAAAGTGCTTCCCGCAGAGGTGACAACACCCGAACCGCTTGCCCTTTTCTCGCTTCTTGCGGATATGGTAAACGCGGGTGTCGAGTACGTTGTAATGGAGGTGTCCTCCCACTCTGTTGTGCAAAACAGAATACACGGCATACACTATGCTGCTGCCGTATTTACAAATCTTACGCAGGACCACCTCGACTACCATAAAACGATGGAAAATTACAAGGCGGCAAAGCGCAGACTGTTTGATATCTGCGACAGCGCGGTAATTAATATTGACGACGCGACGGGTGAGGAATACTATAACAGTATCACCTGCAAAAAATACAGCTTTTCCACCCGCCGTAACTCTGCCGATTTTGTCGGCAAGGATATAAAGGTTCGTCCCTCAGGCGTTAAATTTCAGGCGCTCACCCTCGGCGGCATCGCAAGGGTGGGAATTGCATCTCCCGGCACCTTTACCGTGTATAACGCGCTCGGCGCTATAGGTGCGGTATGTGCGCTCGGCTTTAAATTTTCAGAGCTTATCCCGCACATAATGTCACTCGGCGCTGTCGACGGACGCGCAGAGATCATAAGCGGTGAGCGTCCTTATACCGTAATGATAGACTACGCGCACACGCCCGACGGTCTTGAAAATATTCTGACTTCTGTAAAGCAGTACGCGCAGGGAAGAATAATAACTGTATTCGGCTGCGGCGGTGACCGCGACAGGACAAAGCGTCCGCTTATGGCAAAGACGGTGTCAAAGTATTCGGATATCGTGGTCGTGACCTCTGACAATCCGCGTACCGAGGAGCCGATGGCTATTATAAAGGATATTTTACCCGGTGTCACGTCCCCGAAGGAGTGCACCTACGTTATAGAAAACAGACGTGAGGCAATACGTCACGCAATAGATATTGCAAAAGAGGGTGACGTTGTGCTTCTTGCGGGTAAGGGTCACGAAAAATATCAGATAATAGGCAAGACGAAATACGATTTTGACGAGAGTGCGATAGCGCTTGCGTTTATGGAAGAATTGGGTAAATGAAACTGACTTTAAAAGAAATTGAAAAGGCGACAGGCGGTAAGCTGTACGGTGAAAGCATCACGGTAGACCGCCTTGCTACCGACTCACGCGAGGTGGATAGCGGCTGTATCTTTGCCGCAATAAAGGGTGAGCGGGTGGACGGCTTTGACTACATAAAGGGTCTTGATGAAAAGGAGAATATCGCATATCTTTGCGACAGACTTCCCCAAAATATCAAAAACCCCGCGGTAGTTGTGCCCGACGTGCTTGTTGCCGTCGGCAAAATCGCAAAAGCGCACCTTGACAGCCTTGATGTGACAAAAATCGCGGTGACGGGCAGTGTCGGCAAGACCACCACCAAAGAATGTATACGCGCCGCGCTTTTGGCATGTATAAACGTGCATGCGGCAAGCGGTAACAGAAACAACGAGCTCGGACTTCCGCTGACGGCGCTTGACGTAAATGATAGTCACGATGCCGTCATACTCGAAATGGGCATGCGCGGACTTTCACAGATAGATTACCTCTGCTCAATAGCAAAGCCTGATATCGCGGTAATTACCAATATCGGTATTTCCCATATCGAGCTTCTCGGCTCGCGCGAAAACATTTTAAAGGCAAAGCTTGAGGCGGTGGATAATTTAAGCGAAAACGGAGTTGCCATACTAAACGGTGACGACGGTATGCTGTCAAAGGTAAACCCTAATAAAAAAACGCTCTTTTTCGGTATTGATAATGAAAAATGTGATTTGCGCGCCATAAACGTTGTCGATAATAGTTACGTACTTTTATATAATAACAAACAATACCCCGTAAAGCTGTCGGTGCTCGGCAGACATAATATTTATAACTCACTCGCGGGAATTGCGGTGGGAATTGCAATGGGACTTGATATAGAGTGCCTTATCCGCGGAGCAGAGGGCTTTACAGGTGACGGAAGCAGGCAGAATATCTATATGCATGGGGATATCCGCATATTTGACGACACCTACAACGCATCGCCCGACTCAATGCGCGCATCCATGTCGGTGCTGTCCTCATTTTCGGGCAGACACCTGCTTGTGCTTGCCGATATGCTGGAGCTGGGTCACATGACAGAAGCCGCACACGCGGGCCTTGCCGATGCGGTGTACGGCTGCCGCGCAGATGCCGTCATATGTATCGGAAAACATATGAGATCGCTTTATAACGCGCTTGAGGGCGTGGAAAAATATTCGTGCGCCGACAATGAAAGCGCGCTCCTTATCCTTCGCGATATTGTAAGGGCGGGGGATACCGTGCTGTTCAAGGGCTCAAACTCAATGGGTCTTGCAGGTCTTGTCAAAAAATTCAAGGGGGAATAACAAATGCTTACAAATATGATAATTGCGGCGGTGCTTACCTTTATTCTGTCTGCCGCCTTCGGTCCGATAATATTGCCGTGGCTCAGACGTCTGAAATTCGGACAGAGTATACTTGAAATAGGTCCTTCATGGCACAAAAACAAGCAGGGCACACCCACAGTCGGCGGTGTGATATTTATAATTCCCATTATTCTTATCACGGTAATTCTCAGCGCAAAAAGTATCTTTTCGGGTGATCTGCGCGCGCTGTACAGCATAATATTTGTTATCCTGTGCGCTGTTATCGGCTTTATCGACGACTATACCAAAATTACCAAAAAGCATAATCAGGGACTCACCGTACGTCAGAAAACGGTGCTTCTTGTGGGCATTATCACCCTGTATATTGCGGCAATGTCACTGTCGGGCTATATCACGACCGACCTGTTTATTCCGTATTTTAACGTTTCACTTCCGCTTTCATATTTTTATTACGTGATAATCATCGCGTTTTTGTTCTTCTTTGTAAATTCGGTAAACCTGACCGACGGTCTTGACGGTCTTGCAACAAGCGTTACCATTCCCTACGTCATTGCTTTTTGCTTTGTCGCGCTGATATTTAACGAGGCGGGACGCGGAAACATGGCGGTCGCGGTGCTCTCAGCATCGACTGTCGGCGGACTTTTCGGTTTTCTTATCTACAACTTCCATCCCGCAAAGGTATTTATGGGAGATACAGGCTCGCTTTTCCTCGGCGGTCTTGTGGTGGCTCTTGCCATGTGCTACGATAAGCCGTACTTTATCCTTATCGGCGGTATCGTCTATCTTATCGAGGGTCTGTCTGTCGTTATGCAGGTGTGCTATTTCAAGCTTACCCACGGCAAACGCATATTTAAAATGACACCTATCCACCACCACTTTGAAATGTGCAAGTGGACTGAGGTCGTTATAGTATTAGTGTTCACTCTTGTAAGCCTTATAGCGTCGGCACTTGCGCTGTGGGGAATAATATATCAGGGACTGTATTTTATTAAATGAGTAAATTAAAAAGAAAAAAACAAAAAAACAGCGTACAAAAACCGCAGACGCATATAAGCGGAAGCATAGGAAAGCCTGACTTTCTGTTTCTGTTTCTGGTGCTGATACTGCTTGTGTTCGGTCTTATAATGGTAGCATCGTCAAGCCACGTATCCGCGCTTTACAAATACGGTGACAGCTATCATTATATAAAAAGACAGCTTTTCTTCGCGGTAGTCGGTTTTCTTATCATGCTCGGCGTTGCGTTTTTTGACTATCACAAGCTCCGTAAATGGTCGTTTGCGATACTTTGTGTCGCGGTGTTTTTGCTTATCTTCGTGCTTATACCCTCACCGCTCAGCGTAAAGGTAAACGGCGCAAGACGGTGGCTCAACTTCGGTGTGCAGTTTCAGCCGTCCGAGATAGGTAAGTTCGCGGTGATTCTGACGCTTGCATCTTATATTTCTGCAAACTATAAGCGCATGAAAGAAATTAAAATGAGCGCTTTCCCGATAATCGTCCTTCTTATCGTTGTCGGTCTTGTTGCGGTAGAAACGCATCTTTCGGGTGCTATTCTTATCTTTGCCATCGGCGCAATAATGCTGTTTGTGGGCGGCTTTCCCGCAAAATACTTTATTATCGCGGGCGGAACGGGTATTGCAGGTCTTGTCGGTATCGTGCTGTTTACTCCGTATATGCAGAGCCGTATTGAAATGTGGCTTGATCCCTTCAAGGATGCGCAGGGAAGGGGCTATCAGGTAATTCAGTCACTCTATGCCATCGGCTCAGGCGGACTTTTGGGACTTGGGCTCGGTCAGTCAAGACAAAAGCACCTCTATATCCCCGAACCGCAGAACGACTATATTTTTTCCATCGCACTTGAGGAGCTTGGCTTTGTCGGCGGTGTGTTTATAATGCTCTTGTTCGTGCTTCTCATATGGCGCGGATTTTCCATCGCCTTCCATGCGCGCGATAAATTCGGTTCGCTTCTCGTTATCGGTATAGTTTCGCGTGTGGCGGTGCAGACGATACTCAATATCGGCGTTGTTACAAACGCGCTCCCTTCGACAGGTATTTCGCTTCCGTTTTTCTCGTACGGCGGTACGGCGCTTGTCATGCTGCTTGTTGAGATGGGTGTTGTCCTGTCGGTGTCACGACTCAGTTACATTGATAAGAGGTAGTTATGAAAGTAGTTTTAGCAGGCGGCGGCACTGCGGGTCACATTAACCCCGCGCTTACCATCGCCCGTACCGTAAAAGAAAAAAATCCGTCGGCAACGATAGTATTTGTCGGTAACGACGGCTCGCTTGAGCAAAAGCTTGTTGAAAAGGCAGGGTTTGAGCTTCGCACCATAAAGGTGACAGGCTTCAAGCGTTCGCTCAGCCTTCACAATTTCAAGACGGTCGCGTGGTTTTTACGCGCCGTAAAGGACTGTAAAAAACTGATCCGCGAAATTGATGCCGACGTTGTGATAGGCACGGGCGGCTACGTCAGCGGTCCTGCCGTTTTTGCGGCGCACGCTCTGGGTGTAAAGACCTGCATACATGAGCAGAATGCTTTCCCCGGTATGACCACCAAATTTCTGTCCCGCTATGCCGATAATCTGTTTATAAGCTTTGCAGGCTCGGAAAAATATTTTAAAAAGGCTAAAAAAATAACGCTTACGGGAAATCCGCTTGACTCCGCCTTTATGTTTACCGATAAAAAAGAGGCAAGACGTCAGCTCGGTATTCCCGATGATGCTTTTTATCTCCTCTCTTTTGCGGGGTCTCTGGGCGCGCGTGAGGTCAATAAGCTGTTTGTTGATTTTATAGTTAAAAATGACCGTGAGGGCGATTTTTACCACACCCATGCCACAGGAAGCTTCGGCTTTAAATGGATGCCTGATATGCTGAAAGAAAAGGGATTTTCGGGTAAAACCGACAGAATACAGGTGCTTGAGTACATATATGACATGCCGCTTCGTCTTTCTGCATGCGATGCGGTAGTCTCCCGCGCGGGCGCGATAACTCTGGGGGAGATAACCGCGCAGGGTAAGCCGTCGGTGCTTATCCCGTCTCCGAACGTTACAAACAACCATCAGTATCACAATGCGATGTCGCTCGTTTCACAGGGCGCCGCGATGATTCTTGAGGAAAAGGATGCAGACCCCGATAAGCTGTATGCAATGATACCCTCTCTCAAAAACGACCCCGAAATGCGAAAAAAACTGGGAGAAAACGCAAGAAAATCGGCTCTTCTCAACGCATCAGAGGAGATTTACAAAGGCATAACAGACATTTTAACCTAAAGTAGCAAAAACCCTCCGTTTTTCATAGTATATGACGGAGGTTTTTTTATGTCACGGTATATAATAAACGGCGGTAACAGGCTTTCGGGTGAGGTTATGCTTTCGGGCGCAAAAAACGCGGTGCTTCCCATTCTCTGCGCCTGTCT
The DNA here is from genome assembly GCA_045544795.1 of Eubacteriales bacterium. GTDB lineage: Bacteria > Bacillota > Clostridia > Oscillospirales > QAKW01 > RGIG9041. Next base: position 3,128 of record JAZPZR010000096.1, on the reverse strand, counting down.
TTTGTGCGCTGAAGGGACTGTCACACTTTCTAACTGCCCCGATATAAGCGACGTTACATATACGCTTTCGGTTTTAAGACGGCTTGGATGTAAAGTGTCCGCATCACACGGACAAATAACGGTAAACGCAGAGACGGCGGAATTTAAACCGCTTGACTGCGACGAGATGGGTATGCTCCGATCGACCGCGTTGTTTCTGGGTGCATGCATCGGCAGATTTGCCGTTGCGGAACAGTGTCTGCCGGGCGGGTGCGAGTTGGGTGCGCGTCCTATCGATATGCACCTTCTTGCATTTTCGCAGATGGGCTCTACGGTGTCGCAGACGGAAAATAACGTAAAGTGCACAGGCTGTACGCACTCGGCGGACATTACGCTCAGGTTCCCAAGCGTTGGCGCCACGCAGAATATAATTCTTGCGTCTGCGCTCGGAAAAAGCGAGGTCACAATCCGCGGCGCCGCGCGCGAGCCTGAGATAGTCGACATGTGTAACTTTATAAATGCGATGGGCGGAAAAATAAAAGGCGCAGGAACTGATATAATTATTGTTCAGGGTGTTGAAAAATTACGCGGAGTAAATTATAATGTTATGTGTGACAGGATAGAGGCGGCAACCTTTATGGCGGCGGCGCTTGTGACGGGCGGTAATATCACCGTTCGCGGCGCGGAATTTGCGCAGGTGCGCTCCTTTGCCGACGTTCTGGTATCCTGCGGGGGAACCGCGGTATTTTGCGGTGACTCTGTGACGGTGTCGCGCGCAGGTCCTTTTCTTGTCGCGCTGCCCTATATTGAAACGGCGCCATTCCCCGGTTTTGCGACTGATACGCAGTCGATAGCGCTTGCGCTTTTGTCGGTCTGCAGAGGGGTCAGCTGTGTGCGTGAGCGTATATTTTCCGACAGACTGCGTCTGGCGTACGAGCTTAACAAAATGGGTGCGGATATCACGGTATTGGGTGATCGCGCCTACGTAAACGGCGTCACTTCGCTTTTCGGGGCGGAGGTCAGCGCGTGCGATCTGCGTTCGGGCGCGGCGCTTACCGTCGCGGCACTCGGCGCTCACGGTAAATCGATAGTCCGCGGCGTTCACCATATCCACCGCGGATATGAAAATTTTGATAAAAAACTCCGCGCGCTCGGTGCGGATATAACAGAGGAATATTAAATGCAACAACAAAATCAGGCGCTCGCGCGCTATTACAGCAAAAAAAAGAAGATGAAAAAGCGTCGGCGCATGGCGTTTTTTACCCTTCTTGTCGTGCTCTGTGTCGTTGCGGTGACGATACTTTCGCTTACCGTCTTTTTCAACGTCGACAGCATCAAGGTAGAGGGCGCGTCCCACTACAGCGAATCGGAGATCATAACGGTATCGGGTCTTGAAAAGGGTCAAAATCTTTTCAGGCTGAATAAATTCAAAATACTCAAAAAGATAAAGGCGGAGCTTCCTTACGTTGAAAACGTAACCATGCGCCGTAAGTTTTCGGGCAAGATAGGGCTTGTGATAACGGTTGAGGAGACCGAGCCGTATATGTACGTGCGTGACGGACGCGGATACTGTCTTGTCGACCATAATCTCAAGGTGCTCGAAACTGTGGAAAACAAGCCGAAAAATATCGCAAGCATAAGCGGTGTAAAAGCGCAAAAAGCGACCCCCGGCAAACAGCTTGTCTGTAAGGACGGTGTTGAAAAGCACCTTTTACAGCTCACCCCCGTTTTGCATGAGTATCTTGGCGGCGGTAATATCACCGAGATAAATATCACCGCGGTGTACGACATCCGTTTTGTGTACGGGGACAGGGTCGAAGTAAAGCTCGGCACGCTTGAAAATATCGAGCAAAAAATACAGCTGACAAAGCACGTGCTTGACGAAAACAGTAAGAGTGAGCACGCCGAGATCGACGTTTCGTCGGGCGAGCGCGCTTATTATAAAGCAGTTGATTAAAAATATAAAAAAGTACTTGCAAATGTATAAAGAATATAATAAAATATAAATATATAATTTTTTGAGGAGAAGTGCAAAATGGCAGGTTTTGAATTAGCAGAGAGCACAGAGGGTGTTGTTAATATAAAAGTCATCGGTACGGGTGGCGGCGGCTGTAATGCCGTAAACAGAATGATTGCAAGCGGTACAAAGGGTGTTGAGTTTATTGCGGTAAACACAGACAGACCTGTACTTGATATTTCGCGCGCCGACAAAAAAATTCAGATCGGTGCAAAGCTCACAAAGGGTCAGGGCGCAGGCTCGGATCCCATGATGGGCGAAAACTCCGCGCTTGAGACACGCGAGGAGATCGAGGAAGTTCTTCGCGGAACTGATATGGTATTTATCGCGGCAGGCATGGGCGGCGGCACGGGCACAGGCTCTGCTCCCGTTATCGCGCAGATAGCAAAGGAGATGGGTATTCTCACAGTTGCTATCGTTACAAAGCCGTTTAACTTTGAGGGCAGACAGAAAATGCGCGTGGCTGAGCAGGGTATTGCAAAGCTTCGCGAGTACGTTGACAGCCTTATCGTTATTCCTAACGAAAAGCTTAAGTACGCATCGGCTGAGCGCCTTACTCTTCTTAACGCGTTCACTATTGCCGACGACGTTCTCCGTCAGGGCGTACAGAGTATATCTGACCTTATCCTTATCCCCGGTCTTGTAAACCTCGACTTTGCCGACGTTCACAAGGTAATGGTCGATGCGGGTAACGCTCACATGGGTGTCGGCCGTGCATCAGGTAAGGACAAGGCTGAGGCGGCAGCTATGATGGCTATCTCTTCACCGCTTCTTGAGACTACTATCGAGGGTGCGACAGGTGTTATTATCAACATCACAGGCTCACCCGATATCGGTCTTGACGAGGTTGATATTGCCGCACAGAAGATCACAGAGTCGGTCGATCCCGATGCGAACATCATCTGGGGTGCCGCGTTCAATAACGACCTTGAGGATGAGATGATAATCACAGTTATCGCAACAGGCTTTGACAGTGATAAGAGAATAAACGCTCCCGAAACTGTAGCAGAAAAGGCAGAAGAAGCTCCCGCAGCTGATGACAGTCTTGATACCGAAGAGGACGATTTTACGGCATCGTTTATGAACTTTTTTAAGAGCAAATCAGACGAGTAAGAAAATATAAAAAACCGCG
>JAZPZR010000095.1:0-5195 GCA_045544795.1 Eubacteriales bacterium | reverse complement strand
GGCAGAAGCGGTACTGCAGACGGTAAGGTGTACCTCGTATCTCCCGAAACTGCAGTGGCTGCCGCGCTTACAGGTGTTATTACCGACCCCACCACAATGGGTGAGGAGGTAAAGGTTGAAATGCCCGCACAGTTCAAGATTGACGATTCTGCAGTTATCACTCCCGCAGAGCCTGAAGAGGCAAAGAGCCTTGAAGTGCTTCGCGGACCCAATATCAAGGAATTCCCCAAGTCAAGACCGCTTGACGATGAGATAAAGGCACCCCTTATACTCAAGGTGGGTGACAACATCACTACAGACCACATCATGCCCGCAGGCGCAAAAATTCTTCCCTACCGTTCAAATATACCCCACCTTTCACAGTTCTGCTTCGGTGTATGTGACAAGACCTTCCCCGAACGTGCAAAGGCGGCGGGACAGAGCATCGTTGTAGGCGGCGCAAATTACGGTCAGGGCTCATCGCGTGAGCATGCGGCACTTGTTCCGCTTTATCTCGGCGTGCGCGCAGTTGTTGCAAAGTCATTTGCAAGAATTCATGCGGCAAACCTTATAAACGCAGGCATAATGCCCCTCACCTTCAAAAACGCTGACGATTATGACAAGCTTTCACAGGATGATACGCTTGTTCTTTCAGACGTTTTTGCAGGCATGGACAAGGGCGAAGTTATAATGAAGACAGACAAGGGTGATATCGCGCTTGTATGCGAGTATACCCAGAGACAGAAAGATATTTTAAAAGCAGGCGGTCTGCTTAACTATACAAAGGAGAATATGTAAAATGCAGAAATATATTGACTTGGCAGTAGAACAGTTTAAAACACTTATCACAGAACAGCTTGAAAGACAGAACAGAATGGAAAAGGACGAGGGCGCAAAGGATTTTGCAAACATGGATAAGATAGTTATCGGTGTATGCGGCGGTGACGGCATAGGCCCCATCATTTCAGAGGCTTCTGTTAAAGTAATGCAGACACTTCTTGCAGACGAGCTCGCATCAGGCAGAGTTGAGATACGCATGATAGAGGGTCTGACGGTTGAAAACAGAATGGCGCAGGGCAAGGCTATCCCCGATGACGTTCTGGCAGAGCTCAAGGCTTGCGACGTTATTCTCAAAGGACCTACCACAACACCCCACGGCGGTACGCTTGAATCTGCAAACGTTACCATGCGCCGTGAGCTTGACCTCTACGCAAACGTACGTCCCGTAAGTGTGCCTGAACTTGATATCGACTGGATATTCTACAGAGAGAATACCGAGGGTGAGTACGTGCTCGGCTCACGCGGTGTTGAAATTCCCGGTAAGCTTGCTATGGACTTCAAGGTTACTACAGACTGCGGTACAAAGAGAATCGCGCGTGCCGCTTTTGAATATGCAAAGAACAACGGCAAGGATAACGTTGCTATCGTTACAAAGGCAAACATCATGAAAAAGACCGACGGTAAGTTTTCAGAGCTTTGCCATGAGGTTGCAAAGGATTATCCGGGCATCACTGCAGAGGACTGGTATATTGATATCATGACTGCAAACCTTGTAAACGAGAACAACCGTTCAAAATTCCAGGTATTCGTGCTTCCCAACCTCTACGGTGACATCATCACGGACGAGGCGGCTCAGATCCAGGGCGGTGTAGGTACTGCAGGCAGTGCAAACATCGGTGACCGCTACGCTATGTTTGAGGCTATCCACGGCTCTGCTCCCAGAATGATAGAGCGCGGTGACGGCGCATATGCAAACCCCTCATCAATGCTCAAGGCAACTGAAATGCTTCTCCGCCATATCGGCATGGCTGATAAGGCTGACAGACTTAAAAAGGCAATGAGCATCTGTCTTGAAACAGAGAAAAAGCTTGTTATCACAGGCAGAAGCACAGGCGCGTCGTGTGAGGAGTTCACACAGTACGTTATGGAAAACCTTTAATGCTAAGATTAGACGAGCTTAACATAAACGGATATAAGATATATCAGGACCCGTCGCAGTTTTGTTTCGGTGTCGACGCCGTATTTTTGGCGGCAGAGGCGGAAATCAAAAAAACAGACAGAGTTATTGATATCTGCAGCGGAAGCGGTATTATACCGCTTCTGCTTTTAGCACGCGGTGACGTTGAAAATATCACGATGGTGGAGTATTTTGACTATTTCTGCGGTCTTGCAAAAAAATCGGCTGAGCTTAACGGCTGCGCCGACAGACTGAATATTGTAAACGCAGATATAAAGGAAATCGACAAGCACTTTAAAAAGTCAAGCTTTGACGTTCTGACCGTCAACCCGCCCTATGAGAAAAACGGCCACGGCATTGACAGTCCCGACCCTATGAAAAATGCGGCGCGCCGAGAGGTGCTTTGCGATATTGACGACGTCTGCCGCGCGTGCGCCTACCTTCTCGAAACGGGGGGCAGAATGTATATGATACACAGACCCTCGCGTATATGCGATATACTTTGTGCCATGCGCAAGTATAAGATCGAGCCGCGCACTTTAAAGCTTGTGCAGTCAAAGCAGGACAGCGTGCCCAATATGGTCATCATATCCGGTATAAAGGGCGCACCGCCCTACCTTACGGTGCAAAAAAATATGATTATTTACAATGACGACGGTAGCTATACCGAAGAAAGCAGCAGGTTATACAATGCGTGAGTTTGATTTTTATCTTGTCGGCACACCGATAGGCAATCTGGGTGACATGTCCTCGCGCGCGGTCGAGATACTTGAGTACGTCGACTTTATTGCGGCGGAGGATACGAGAAACACGTTAAAGCTTTTAAACCACCTCGGTATAAAAAAACCGCTTATCAGTTACTTTGAACACAATAAGCGTCAGCGCGGTGAGGAGATAATGGCGCTCATGCGTGAGGGCAAGCGGGGCGCGCTTGTGACGGACGCGGGCATGCCCGCAATATCCGACCCCGGCGAAGACCTTGTAAAACAGCTTTACGAAAACGGCTTTACGGTAACGGCAGTCCCCGGACCTACCGCATTTTCAACGGCGCTTGTGCTCTCAGGCCTTGACACCTCGCGATTTTCGTTTGAGGGCTTTGTGTCAACTGCAAAAAAGAACAGGCGCGAGCATCTTGAAAGTATAAAAAACTATCCCAATACACTTATCTTTTACGAAGGACCCACTAAGCTACGCGGTACACTTTCAGACCTTTACGAGCATTTCGGTGACAGAAAATGCGCCGTTGTGCGCGAGCTGACAAAGCTTTACGAAGAGGTTGTGCGCGGTACGCTTTTGGAGGTCATGGAGCATTTTGAAAGCACCGACCCGCGCGGTGAGTTTGTAATTGTGGTAGATGGACAGAAAAATTCGTGTGATGACGAAAAATTCTGGGCGCGTCTTTCGGTTGCCGACCATGTTGAATACTACCTCAACACAGGTCTTGACAAAAAATCTGCAATAAAGCAGACGGCAATCGACCGCGACATACCCAAAAGCGAAGTATATAACCTCGTTATGAAGAAATAAATCTTTACAGATAAATAATATTTTACTATAATATAGGAAAAGGGGGCGATATCATGCAGTTTTCCGATCTTTTTGAGGACGTGCCGATAGTTGCGGCGGTAAAGAGCGAGACTGAGCTTTACAACAGTCTTATGTGCGACAGCAACGTTATATTTTTGCTGTTCGGCGATATCTGTTCAATTGCCGACCACGTGCGCGCGGTCAAGGATGCGGGTAAGCTTGCCATAGTGCATATTGATCTTATCGAGGGTCTTGCACCGCGTGAGGTGGGTGTTGACTATATCCGCATACACACACGCGCAGACGGTATCATCTCTACCAAAGCACCGCTTGTCCGCTATGCAAAAAGTCAGGGGCTTATTGCTATCCGCCGCTTTTTCCTGCTCGATTCAATGGCGCTTGAGGCAATCTCGCGCGTGGCAACGCAGGCTGATGCGGACGCGTACGAGGTGCTTCCCGGCGTTATGCCGAAGATAATATCACTTGTTGCCGATATGTGCGACAAGCCGATAATTGCAGGCGGGCTCATCCGCGATAAAGACGACGTTGTAAACGCGCTGTCTGCGGGCGCTATCGCCGTTTCAAGTACAAATTCAAAGGTGTGGTTTATGTGAAAAGGCTGATAAGGCGGTTGTTGTATAAAAACGATACCGACGGCTTTTGGAAAAATTATAAAAAGGCGCAGGCGGGCAGTATCATACATGCCGTGCTCTGCCGTCGCCGCGCGGAAAAATACGGTGCGTTTATTCCTGTGACAAAGGGAATACAGCAGTTTAATACTCCGCATCAGTTTTACGGTATTTTTATATCCAAGGGAACTGTAATCGGAAAAAACTGTACGGTTTTTCAACACGTTACCATCGGCTCAAACACGCTGGGTGATTCGGATAAAAACGGTGCTCCAAAAATCGGTGACAACGTCTATATCGGCGCGGGCGCAAAAATTATCGGCGATATTACGGTCGGTAACAACGTGCGCATCGGCGCAAATTGCGTTGTATTTACCGATATTCCCGATAATGCCTCGGTTGTGTTACAAAAGCCGCGCATTATCGAGCATGATGAAACGCGCGACAACACCTTTAAATATTACAAATAAAAAACGGACAGAAATATCGTTTCTGTCCGTTTTATTGTACACAAACTCCGTTATAATATGGGTGTAAATAAAAATAACGGAGGAAAAAATAATGAAAAAGAAAATAGGCTATCTTGAAAAGGTTCTCATTGACGAGTGCAGAAAAGAAACCCCTTCACTTATACAGATAAACAGACTCTTTGAGCTTGGCGCAGACCCCAACGCAGTAAACGAAAACGGCGAAAGCGTGTTATACGAGGTGTTTGACGGATATTGCGGCGGCGAGCGCGGTACGGTAAATGCGGTCTACGCACCGCAGATAACGGTCGTGTTTCTCTGTAACGGGTTTGACGTGCGCGCGCACGGACTTAACGTAATCAGCAGTATGCAGAACAGTATGTTTGACAAAAACATGCGTATTGCGATGAAAATAATTTTAAAGCGCCGCCATGCCGCATTTAAAAAGGATTGCAAAACACTCCGCCTTTGCCTCAAGAACATATCGGGAAAGGTATTTAAACTTGCATAAAATTGAAGTTTGTCTTTGCCTTCTCCTTTGAGGAGAAGGGGGACCGCGTGAGCGGTGGATGAGGTGGAAAACTAAATATTAACACCTCATCAGTCACCTACGGTGACAGCTTCCCCTCAAGGGGA
>JAZPZR010000094.1:0-21332 GCA_045544795.1 Eubacteriales bacterium | reverse complement strand
TGAAGCAGTCGAATAAAAAAGTGCGGAAGAATTTTAATTCTTCCGCATTTTAAATTGAAGTTTTACGGGATGTACATATGACGTACTAGCCCCCACCTCCCTCTGACGAGGGAGGTGGATTTTGCCGTAGGCAAAAGACGGGGGGGGAGATCAAAATAGCAGTAATTCTTGTGCTGTTCTCTCCCTCAGTCACCTTCGGTGACAGCTCCCTCGTCAGAGGGAGCTGGGTTTTGCAAGTGCGTATTTTGCGGTTCAGGCAATTTTACCATCCCGCTAAACTATAAATTGTCGCAAAAAAGGTGGCTTTTTAGCATTAAGTTATTAACTGTTAAATATTTAATTGACAAATTCGGGGGAGGGGTATATAATTATAATGTATATTTATATACACTTTTGTTTGTAAAAATTTAATTAAAGGAGGAAAAAACCAATGACAAACAAAAACGCTACCAAAAGAGCGTTGACTATGAGCGTTATCTCAATGCTTATCTGTATAGTCATGCTCATGGGTACAACTTTTGCTTGGTTTACCGATTCTGTAGTATCAGGCAAAAACACCATCACGGCAGGCAACCTCGACGTAGAGCTTTACTATTCAAAAGATCTTACAACGTGGAATACTGTCAAAGATGCAACCGACCTTTTCTCAGCTAATCTCTGGGAGCCGGGTCACACAGAGGTAGTTTACCTCAAGGTAGAAAACAAGGGTACTCTTGCGCTCAAGTATGAGTTTTCAACAACGTTTGAGAATACCGTAATCGGCACGAGCGTTCTTGGCAATGATATCGCACTTTCAGATTATCTTGAGTACGGTATTAAAACAGACGTGGCTGCAGCATATGCGTCCCGCGAGGCTGCACGCGCTGACGTTACAGGCGCACCGCTTGCAGCTCATACTGAAGCAGGTAAGCTTGAAGCAAAGCAGACAAGCGCTCCTATCGCGTACGTAATTTACATGCCCGAAACTGTAGGCAATGAGGCTAACTACAGAGGAACTGCAATTCCTGAAGTAGAGCTTGGCGTAAATCTCGTTGCAACACAGGTACCTCACGAAAAGGACAGCTTCGATGAAAACTATGACTTTGCCGCAGGCACAGGCTTTGTAGGCGGTATGGGTACAGAAGACGCTCCCTTCCTCATCAACGAGGCATCACAGCTTATGAACATTTCCGATTACAGCGATTATACCTACTTTAAGGTAGCTGACGGCGTTGCAACTCTCGACATGACCGGTGTCGGCAAAATCAAGCTTAACGGTAGCTTTGACGGTAACGGCGTTACCATGAACAACCTCACCACTGCTCTCTTCCAAAGTGTTGGTAAGAGCGGCGTGGCTCAGGATATCAAGATATCCAATCTTACCGCCAACGTTAATACGACCGACGGTAATGCGCTTGTAAGAAACGTTTACAACCCCGGCGAGACTACGTTTGAAAACGTAGCACTCCACGGTTATATCGAAGGTCAGTACAACATGGGCTCCTTCTATAACTACGGTACAGCTAATGCAGGCGACAGTGACGGCGCTGATTACACCGTTTCATTCGTGAATGCAACCTCTGACGTAACACTCGTATGTACTTCGGGTAATGCAATCGGCGGTATGCTCGGCCACGGCTATGAAGGTGCAAACTACAAGCTCTATATCAATATGGATGGAGCTTCCGGTTACACAGGTGAAATGTATACGACCGGTACGGCAACTTGTTATGAAGTAATGGCAATGTGCTCTCACGCTACATACTTCCTTAACGGCGTAGAGGTAAGCAGATATGATAACACCTATCCTTCTACAAGGCTTACTGTTGCCAAACCTACAGCTGAGGCTGACGGTTACTACGTTGCTCCCGTAACAGGTGTCGATCACTACGTGGTATCTCTTGAGGCTCAGCTTACAGCTTATGACGAAAACGACGTGAAGATCCCCAACCTTTCAGGCTTGACATGGTCACTTGGCAAAAAGACAGTTTCTACCAATCTTGACGCTAAGGTGCTTGACCTTGTTGCTTCAGCAGAGATCGTTAACGATGCGGATCATGAGATCGGTTATGATTTAGTTAACGGTGAGCTTAAGGTTTATACGGGCAGAGACCTCAGCTATAAATCAGGTTGGATCACACTTATCGTTACTCAGTATGATTCACAAGGTAAGATCCTTGCAACAGGTAACGTCAGAGTTCACACATTCCCCGAACCGTAAATTTTAAAACCTATTCAGGTCATAAAACGGTTAAAAAGCACCCCTTGAATTTCAAGGGGTGCTTGTTTTATGTGGTTCAGGCAATTTTACCATCACCGTTAAACCAAACTTTATTTTAATTTAAGCTTTGCGCCGTTGCCGTAGACGGAGTAGGGGGCACAGCCCGAAAATTCGTCGATTCCGTCGGCGCAGAAAATAACGCTCTTACTGAACAAAAGCGGTATAACGGGCAGTTTTTGCGCAAAGGCTTCAAGATAGCTTTTAAGCTCGATAGAGCCCGTCTTGTATTTATCAAAGGTGACGTCAAATTCATAATCGGCAAAGCCGCCGAAGTTAAGCGCGCCGTTTATACTGTAAATTGCAGTCGGGTCCATGTTATGCGGTACCGCTATCTCGCCAAGATACAGCTCAAAATCACCCGACGCGACGGCGGCAGCGTAGCTTTCCTTATCAAGCTCGCGGATATTAAGCGTAAGACCTGAGGCGCGGAATTGCTCTGCAAGCGCATTCGCAACGGTCAGCTTATAGCTGTCGGAGGGTACTGTGACGGTCAGCGGAATGTCGCGCAGGATCTGAAGCGCCGTTATCTTTTCGCTCTCTTTCGCGCTTTTAACGGTGTCTGCACCCGCCGACTTCATTTTTGCCCAGGACGGATTAAAGGGATAATCGGTAGGCGTTGCAAGGTCTACAAGCGACTTTGATGCAATACTTTCTTTATCTATAATATCGGATATGGCTCTTCGCACGTCGATGCTTACAAACTCAGGCTTTTTGAAATTGATACCGATATATACAAATCTGTTGGACGGCATGGACACTATCTTATAATCGCGCAGTGACGTGAGCGAAAGTCCGTCCACCGCGCTTGATATCATAACGTCCAGCGCGCCTGACGAAAACATATCGTCAATATAGCTGTCACTTTTTGTTTCTACAAGCTTTATAAGCGGTACGCTTGCCTTTTCAAAGTAGTTGGCGTTTGGTACAAGCACCGGTTTTCCGTTTTGCTCGGAAAATACGTACGGGCCGCAACCGATACCTGCTTTTCCGTCTTGCATTACAGGTATATCCAGCATAAGCGCGCAGTCAATATCGTGATACTTGAACTGACATACAAACGTTTTGTTATCCTGCGCGTAGTACCTGTGCATGAGTGACAGCGAGTTGTAATAGGGCGAGGACGGTTGGGTTTTTACCGCGTTAAAGCTTTTTACAACGTCCTGCGCGGTCACAGGCTCACCGTTTGAAAAAAGGATGTCGTCACGGAGAGTGACCGTGACTGTGCCGCCGCTTCGCGTAAAGCTTTTTGCAAGCACGCAGACAGGCTCAAAGCTGTCGTTTACCGTTAAAAGCGGCGAGTAGACGTACTTTAACAGCTCATGGTTTGCAAGGCAGTTTGTCGTCGCGGGATTTACATCCATATCGGGATAGTACAGCATTGTAATTGACGTGAGGCTTTTATACTCCGCCTCCTCGTCCTTGTCAGCATACGCACCCAGAACGTTTTCCGTGTCTGTAAAGGTCGGCGAATCGCAGCTGCACAAAATCAGCAACAGTATTAAAATTATTGCAACAAGTTTTTTCATATCTGAATTATCGCGGCCATATTTCCGCGCTTTCCTTTTGTGTATCTGTGTGAGTAGTACAGGTCGTGCTTACACATGGTACATTCGTATGACGCATCCACCTGCATGACGCCCGCTTCTTTGAGCACCTCGATATTTGCCTTAACAAGATCAAGCATATACTTTTCACCCCGCGGCGTAAAATATTCGGGCACGCCGAACTCGTCGTACACGTCACGTCCCACCTCGTAACAGCATGCATTTATACACGGTCCTATCGCGGCAATCATATCTTCAGGCGCACTTCCGAATTTTTCACACATGAGCGATACCGCGTTTTGCGTGATCTTCGCCTTTGTACCGCGCCAGCCCGAATGCACGGCGGCAACCGCCCGCTTTTTCGGGTCTGCAATAAGCACGGGCACGCAGTCTGCCACAAAAACACACAGCGCGATGTTTTTTTCTCCCGTAACAAAGCCGTCCACCGCGTCTTCAGATATATAAAAACCGCAGTTTTCATAGTTTTTGTCTATCACGCGCACAATGTCGGTATGCTCCTGACAGGTGAGCGCCATGGCAGCCATGTCGATACCGACGGCATCCGTCACACGTCTGTAATTCTCAATGACGTTTTCACGGCACTCACGCGAAAATGAGAGATTGGTCGATGCAAGGTGTCCCTCACTCACACCGCCCGCCTTGGTGGTAAAGCAATGCTTTTCAAAGCCGTGCTCGTCAAAAAGTCTGCTATGAAGGGTTATTACCCCGTTTTTGTTTTTAAAATAAAATCTGTCCATAATATTTATTATATAGTGTATCCGTAAATATTGCAATAATTTTTAAATTGGTATATAATGAATAAAATTTAAAAAAGAGATGATAAGATGTTTAAAACGGAATTACATTTGCATACAAGCCCTGTCAGCCGCTGTGCGCACGTTGATGCGGCGTCTGCCATAGGTCAGTATATCGAGTGGGGATATGACACGGTGGTCGTGACAAATCACATGAGCCCCGCACTCTTTTCAAAAGAGCTTACCTGTGACCACGACGACTGGCATGCGGTGGTCGACTATTATCTGTCAGATTACCGCATCGCAAAAAAGACGGCGGGCGACAAAATGAACGTGCTTCTGGGTATGGAGCTTCGCGTGAGAGAAAACGCGAACGACTACCTTGTGTACGGTATTGACGAGCAGTTTGTTTACGATATGGGCAATCCGCTTGATATAAAGCTTAAAAACATTGTACCCATGATACATGAGGCGGGCGGTATAATCCTGCAGGCGCACCCCTTCCGCGATAAAATGACGGTGACAAACCCGAAGCTGATTGACGGGATTGAGGTGGTAAACTTCACCGCAGGTCACGACAGCCGTAACGACATCGCGTGTATGTGGGCAAAAAAATTCGATATGCTCGGCATCTGCGGACAGGATTATCATAACCGCGACTATATTATCGGCGCGGGAATACTTACAGATACACTTATCACAAACGAAAAACAGCTTCGCGATATATTGGTGTCACGAAACTTTAAAATGACCGACGGCGCGCAAATATTGACATATTGATAAATTTGATGTATAATATATCATTATTTTAAATGGAGAGAAAAAGAGATGAAAAATACAGAAAAAACAATGGAAAAAATCGTTGCTCTGTGTAAAAACCGCGGCTTCGTCTATGCGGGCAGTGAGATCTACGGCGGTCTTGCTGACAGCTGGGCCTACGGCCCTCCCGGCGTTGAGCTCAAGAACAACGTTAAAAAGGCATGGTGGAAAAAGTTTGTGCAGGAAAGTCCCTACAACGTAGGTCTTGACAGCGCTATCATCATGAATCCGCAGACGTGGGTGGCATCGGGCCATCTGGGCGGTTTTTCAGATCCGCTTATGGACTGTAAGGTATGTAAGACACGTCACCGTGCAGACAAGCTTATCGAGGATTACGTTGCCGAGAACGGACTTTCGGATAATCCTGCAGGCTGGACCGACGAGCAGATGTATAACTATATAAAGGAAAACCGTATTGCATGCCCCGACTGCGGCTCAAACGATTTTACCGATATAAGAAAGTTCAATCTTATGTTCAAGACCTTCCAGGGTGTAACTGAGGATTCTTCTTCGACACTTTATCTCCGTCCCGAAACTGCGCAGGGTATTTTCGTAAACTTTAAAAATATTCAGCGTACAACACGTAAAAAGGTGCCCTTCGGTGTCGGTCAGATAGGTAAGTCGTTCAGAAATGAGATAACTCCCGGTAACTTTACCTTCCGTACACGTGAGTTTGAGCAGATGGAGCTTGAGTTTTTCTGCAAGCCCGGTACAGACCTTGAGTGGTTTGATTATTGGCGCGGTTACTGCCGTGACTGGCTTTACGCTCTCGGCATGGCTGAGGAAAATCTCCGCCTCCGCGATCATGATAAGGACGAGCTTTGCTTCTATTCAAAGGCAACGACTGACTTTGAGTTCCTCTTCCCGTTCGGTTGGGGTGAGCTCTGGGGCGTTGCTGACAGAACAGACTACGATCTTACACAGCATGCTGAGCACTCAAAGGAGCCGATGGAGTATTTCGACCCCGAAACAAACGAAAAATACGTTCCTTACGTTATTGAGCCGTCACTCGGCGCAGACCGTGTAGTGCTCGCTTTCCTCTGCGAAGCGTATGACGAGGAAAATATTTCAAAGGACCCCGCAAAAGAGGATATCCGCGTGGTGCTCCACCTTCACCCCGCACTTGCTCCCTTCAAGGCTGCAATTTTACCCCTCTCCAAAAAGCTTTCTGACAAAGCGGGTGAGGTGTTTGCAGATCTTGCAAAGGATTTCTCGGTTGAGTTTGACGATGCAGGCTCTATCGGTAAGCGTTATCGCCGTCAGGATGAGATCGGTACACCGCTTTGTATCACCTACGATTTTGAGTCGGAGGAGGACGGCTGCGTGACAGTCCGTGACAGAGATACCATGGGACAGGAGCGTATTCCGATAGCAGAACTTAAGGATTATATTGCAAATAAAGTAAACTTTTAAAAATTTTTGTTGACAAATTGAAAGTTATACACTATAATACTTATGCTATATTGAAATTTAGAGGTCAGGAGGGAAATCATAATGGTTCGTACTTATCAGCCTAAAAAGAGACAGAGAAGTAAAGAGCATGGCTTCAGAAAGAGAATGAGAACTGCTAACGGCAGAAAGGTCTTAGCTAGAAGACGTGCAAAGGGCAGAGTAAGATTAACTCACTAAAATAACGGGGGGTCTATAGTCATAGACCCCTTTTTGTTTGTATAGGGATTTACGAGTATTTTAACATAGTAAAAGTGAAAATCCGCCTTTTTAAAACAGGTTCGGATTTGACATTTTAACCTAGGATTTTTCAGATGAAAAAAATCGAAAGCGTAAAGGAAAACGTAAACTTCCGCCGTGCATATCACAAGGGAAAGTCGGCATCTCTCGGACTTATAAACGTGCATTGGCGTAAAAACCGACTGGGATGCAGGCGCCTCGGTATCACCGTGTCAAAAAAGATAGGGTGCTCGCCGCTTCGCAACCGCATCCGCCGTATAATACGTGCCGCAAGCTACAGCTGTCAGGATATTTTGCCTGAAAAATGCGATATTATTATTGTCGCGCGTTCGCTGTCGGCTACTGCAAAAAGCACTGATATTGAGAGGGTGCTTCGTGAGTATTTTGAAAAAAGTGTCTGATTTTTTGAGGGGCGTTTTCGTTTTTCCGATACGGCTTTATCAGCGGTTTATATCACCGCTTTTTCCCGCGCGCTGTAAATATTACCCCACCTGCTCGCAGTATGCGGTTACTGCGATAAAGCGGTTCGGGCTTATTGTCGGCGGTGCGCTCGCATTCTGGCGCATACTTCGGTGTAACCCCTGGTCAAAGGGCGGTATCGACCACGTGCCTGAACGATTATTTTTTAGGTCAAAAGATTAAAACCGAGCCCGCCTCTAACCGGCATCTTTCGGTGCCTTTTAACCTATTCATTCTTGGAGGGCGTAAGCCCGCCTGCGCCTGAATAAATCAAAAATCCCTCGAAATCTACCGGGTTAAGAGGTCGCAGATTTTAAAAAGTGCGGATTTTTGATTTTACAAGGCACAAAACACAGCCAATACTTTGTGTATTGGCGAGTATTTTAACACAGAAAAAGTGAAAATCCGCCTTTTTAAAACGGGTTCGGATTTAATCTTTTAACCTATAGTAAGGAGAAAAAATAATGGGCTTATGGGATCAATTATGGAATTGGATCATGATACCCTTCGGGTATATCATGAAATTCGGTTACGATTTTCTCGGTAACTACGGACTCGCGCTGTTTTTATACGCGCTTATCACAAAAATTCTGCTTTTCCCCCTTTCAATGAAGCAGCAAAAATCGCAGCTTGGTATGGTGCGCATGCGTCCCTATCAGGATATGCTCATGAAAAAATACGGAAACAACAAGCAGAAGTATCAGGAAGAGCTTATGCGCCTTTACGAGCGCGAGGGCTACAGCCCCATGTCAAGCTGTCTGCCCACACTTATTCAGCTTCCCGTTATCATGCTTATTTATAATATTGTAAGAAGACCGCTTTCATACGTTGTCGGCTGGGACATGGCAAAGCTTAAGGAGATGGCGCAGCCTGTCGTTGACGCCAATCCCGACGTGTTCAAAAACATAGGCGAGGGTCTTTCAAACATCAAAAACTTTGAGCTTCAGCTGCTTCCTTATTTTCAGGAGTCGGGTGCAGTTGATATCAATACAAAGTTTTTGGGACTGGACCTCACACATACGCCCAACCAGTTTAAAACTGTAGGCTGGCTTATACTTCTTATCCCTGTAGTTGCAGGCGTTACCTCATGGCTTGTAAGCTTTGTTTCACAAAAGCTCAACTCTGCAACGACAGACCCGCAGTCAGCAAAATCAATGCGTACCATGAACATCGTTATGCCGCTTCTTTCGGCATGGATGTCATATACGTTTACTGCAGGTCTTGGTATTTACTGGATCGCTTCAAACCTCCTTGCTATCGTGCAGACCTTTATCCTTCACAAGATGTACGATCCCAAAAAGGTGCTTGCCGAGGTAGAAGAGAAAATGGCAAGGGAAAAAGAGGCGGAAAAGGAAAAACGCAGACTCGCTGCGGAAAAACGCGCACTTGCTAACAACAAAAACAGCAAGAAAAAGCGCGCTATGAATGCACAGCTCACCCAACCCGAAGCGGACGAGGGTGTTACTGATACTGAAAAGGAGAATTAAAAACCATGGCAATCGAAGAATTGTTCTTTGAGGGCAAGACACTTGATCTTGCGCTCGACAAGGCTGCGGAAGAGCTCGGTGAGGACAAGGATATGCTTATCTACGATGTCGTGCAGATGCCCACGAAAGGTATTTTCGGCATCGGCGCAACACCTGCAAAGATAAAGATAGAGCGTACCGTTCCCGACGCGCCCGCAAAGAAAGAGAAAAAGCCTGCGCCTGAGAAAAAGGAGCAGGAGGTAAAGCTTCCCGAGGGCTTTGTACCCGAGAAGATCTCGAAAAAACAGAAGTCAAACAACAAGCCTGCAAAGGAAAACAAGGCAAAAAGCGCACCTATCGTGCAGGAGAGAACTCTCACACCCGTAGCTGAGGGTGACGAGGTTGCGGCTGCTATCGAGAAGTTTATTCTCGGCCTTCTTACAGAGCTTGAGATCGCAGACGGCAAGGTTACAGTAAGCCTTGACGAAAACGGCAGCTACTATGCAGACGTGGCAGGCTCAAAGATGGGCGTGCTTATCGGCAGACGCGGTGAAACACTTGATGCTGTTCAGTATCTTACAACGCTTGTTGTAAATCGCGGCAAGGATGAAAAGGTAAAGGTAGTGCTTGACAGCGAAAATTACCGCGCAAAGCGTTTTGCGGCGCTTGAGACACTTGCCAACAAGACCGCTGACAAGGCGATAAAATATAAGCGTAATCAGACGCTTGAGCCGATGGATGCATACGAAAGACGTATAATCCACGCAGCGCTCACAGACAGAGAGCACATCAACACCTATTCGGTCGGCACAGAGCCCAGACGTAAGGTCGTTGTAGCATACGTTAAATAATAAATACGGCAGAGGGTTGTTCCTCTGCCGTATTTATGTTATAATGGGAACATAATTATTAAATCGGAGAAATGAAATGGATACAATTTGTGCTATTGCAACGGCAAAGGCTACCGCCGCTATAGGAGTTATAAGAGTGAGCGGTGAGGATGCGTTTTCCATATGCGACAGTGTTATAAAAATGAAAAACAGACCGCTGTGCGAGCTTTCATCCGCCACCATGCGCATGGGCACCGTCTACGACGGACAAAACGCGGTGGACGAGGTGCTTTGCGCCGTCTTTCGCGCGCCAAACTCATACACGGGCGAAAATATTGTGGAAATAAACTGCCACGGCGGTATTGCGATACTTGAGCACGTTTTACGTCTGCTTATAAAAAACGGCGCAAGGCAGGCAGGCGCCGGCGAATTTACCAAGCGCGCTTTTTTAAACGGCAAGCTTGATCTTGTGCAGGCGGAGGCGGTGGGTGACCTTATCCACTCGCAGTCGGCGCTTGATGCAAGTATCGCGCTTTCGCACATGTCGGGCAGACTGTCAAAAAGCTTTGACGGTATTTTCGAGGCGCTTGTCGCGATAAATACCGATATCCTTGCATACGTTGATTTTCCTGAGGAGGGACTTTACGACGTAAGCTCGGATACCGTGCTTGAATCACTCTATAACGTCCGCGAAAAGCTCGTTGCTCTCAGAAAAAGCTTTGACATCGGCAGTATAATAAAGGACGGAGCGGATACGGTCATTGTAGGCACTCCCAACGTCGGAAAATCGACACTTTTAAATGCACTTGTCGGTTTCGAGCGCGCTATTGTGTCGGATATAGCGGGTACTACGCGGGATGCGGTGACAGAGCGCGTGAACGTGGGCGGTATCACCTTGAATCTCTGCGACACCGCGGGAATACGTGAGACAGAGGGTGAGATAGAAAAGATCGGTATTGATATTGCAAGACGTTCGCTTGAGAACGCAGACCTTGTTTTTGCGGTATTTGACGGCTCGCGGACGCTGAGTGACGATGATCTCGGTATAATTGATGCGTGCGAGGGAAAAAATGCAGTAGCCGTAATAAATAAGGCGGATAAGGAACTTGTATGTGATATGGAGACTGTCCGTGCGCAGTTTAAAGATACCGTCGTTATCAGCGCAAAGGAAAATCAGGGTATTGACGGTATAGCAGACGTGGTAAAGCGCCTGTTTGACGTTGGCGGTATCTCGCCGGAAAGCAGCAGTATGCTTACAAATCTGCGCCACTACGAGCGCGTTGTAAAATCACTTGAGTATACCGAAAATGCGATAACCACGCTTGAAAACGGCTTTACGCCCGACCTCGCAAGCGTTGACATAACGGCGGCGGCATCGGAGATCGCGCTTATCACGGGCGCGGGCGTGTCGGATAGAATAATTGACGATATCTTTGCAAAATTCTGTGTCGGAAAATAAAAACAGTTGTTTTTTAAAAACGGTTGACTTGTCTGATTTATAAATATATAATGGGCGTATAAAAAAGGAGGTATGAGATAAAATGCTCAAAAATATAATACCTATACCTAAAAAAGTAACGGCACTTGAGGGTAAGCTTTACACAAAGCCGATGCTGTATACCGACGTTCCTGCGTGGGAGACATACGCGGACGTTGCGGTTGACGGCCTTTCAAGAATGTATTTTTACGATTTTGAAAAAAATCAGGGAGATATTCTTATTACAAAGGACGATTCGCTGAGGAGTGCAAGCTATAAAATAACGGTTGATGAAAAAATAACCGTATCCGCGCCCGATGACGAGGGTATACTTTACGGTATTGCAACGCTTTTACAGCTTGTTGAATTTGATGCGGAAAGCGGCACCGTACACGTAGAAAAATGTGTTATCGAGGACTGGGCCGACAAGGACTACCGCGCGCTCATGATAGACCTCGTTTCAAGCTGGCATCCGCTTGATAAGGTGCTTCGTCTTATGGACGTCTGCTTTTTTGAAAAGGTAAAGTACGTGCATCTGCACCTTATTGACAACTCGGCGTGCAGAATGCCGTCAAAGGCGTTCCCAAAGCTTGCAACGCCTAAGTATTCCTACTCTTATGAGGACATAAAGGTCATGCGCGAGTATGCAAACGCGCGCGGACTCAAAATTATTCCCGAATTTGATATTCCCGGTCATGCCCGCAGGCTTGTGACCACCTATCGCGACGTGTTCGGCAACGTGCTTGACAAGGACGCCGAGATCGAGGGCGCTACGACCGAGATCGGTTTCCACATCAAGACCGACGACGTCATCTGCGCGGGCAGTGAAAAGTGCTTTGAAGGCATGAAAACACTCTTTGCAGAGGTGTGCGAGCTTTTCCCTGAGTCAGAGTATATTCATATCGGCGGAGATGAGGCATACATACAGGTGTGGGATATATGCGAGACCTGCCGTAAATACATGCAAGAAAAGGGTATTGAGGACAGATACGAGCTGTATTCAGAGTACGTTGCAAGAATAGCGCAGGTGGTGCTCGACCTCGGCAGAACTCCTATCGTGTGGGAGGGCTTCCCCAGAAAAGGCTCTGAAAGAATTCCGAGAGAGACTATCGTTATCGCGTGGGAGAGCCACTACAACTTTGCTCCCGATCTTCTTGAAGACGGCTTTAAGATAATAAACGGCTCATGGCAGCCCCTCTACATAGTTTATAACAACAAGCGCTGGACAAAGGAAAACATCATGGACTGGAACGTCTGCGAATGGCAGCATTGGTGGGAGCATTCGAGAGCGACCCTCAACCCCATTCACGTGCAGGATTCCGACAAGGTGTGGGGCGCGCAGATATCCCTCTGGGGCTGTAACTATGAAAATGAGATAAACGCAACGGTGGAAAACCTTGCCGCAATGAGCGAGCGCTGTTGGAACCTCGTTCGTACGACCGATGAAAAAACATATCACAGTAAGAGTGACAAGATGTCGAGAAAGCTTCTTGCAATGATACAGGACAGATAAGGGTTTTTTGATATGAAAAAAAGAATTTTACCTATACCGAAAAAACTTACAGAGGGTGAGGGTACTGTAAAAACACCGCTTTGCGTATCTACTTCGCATCAGCCGTGGGAACAGTATGCTAATACTTTCTGTATAAGCTATAACAAAATATACTGCGCGGACATGAAAATTGCAGAGGGCGGCATCCGCCTTGTATATGACCCCGAGGTTGAAGCGGGTGCGTATACCTTTGACGCAGACGAGGAGATCATGCTCTGCGCGTCAGATGACGAGGGCATCTGCTATGCGATGGCTACCGCGCTTTTAGCGCTTGAGCATAAGGGAGATTTTGCCGAGTGTGAAAAAATG
This sequence comes from Eubacteriales bacterium, assembly GCA_045544795.1. Classification (GTDB taxonomy): domain Bacteria; phylum Bacillota; class Clostridia; order Oscillospirales; family QAKW01; genus RGIG9041. Next base: position 8,172 of record JAZPZR010000094.1, on the reverse strand, counting down.
CATATTGAGGATAGCGCTGACAAGCCTTTCCGCGCGCTCATGGTCGACCTTGCAAGACAGTGGCACCCTATGAGAACGGTGCTTAAATACGTTGACGTGTGCTTTATGTTAAAGCTTCCGTTTTTACATCTTCATTTTATTGATGATCAGCGTTATACGCTTCCGTCGAAGGTGTTCCCCGAAATTTCTACAAAGGTACAAAGCTATACCTTTGACGAGATAAAAGAGCTTAACGAGTATGCGGCGCAGCGCGGTGTTACCATTATTCCCGAATTTGAGGCGCCGGGACATGCGGCAAGCTTCGTGCGTGCATACCCTGAGGTTTTTGCAAACGAAATCGAAGGCGACAGTCCGACTATCACTACCGAAAGCGGTGTTGTCGTAAAGGCAACAAGCCTTGTCTGTGCGGGCAAGAGCGCATGCATGGACGGAATCAGGGCGCTTCTTACAGAGATCTGCGAAATGTTCCCCGACAGTCCCTATATCCATATCGGCGGTGACGAGGCAAATATTGCCGTGTGGGATTATTGCGACGAGTGTAAAAAGTACATGAAGGATAACGGCATTGAGGACGTTTACGATCTCTATGCAGAGTTTGATGCGCGTGTGGCGCAGACCGTGCTTGACCTCGGCAGAACTCCTATCGTGTGGGAGGGCTTTTCTGCAAAGGGCGCACACAGAATCCCCAAGGAAACTATCGTTATCGCGTGGGAGAGCTATTATAACCTCGCGCCCGACCTTCTGGAGCAGGGCTTTAATATAATCAATGCGAGCTGGCAGCCGCTTTATATCGTGCCGTCGACCACAAAGCGCTGGGGCGTTGATGAGATCATGGAGTGGAACGTTCATGAGTGGCAGCATTGGTGGGATAATTCTGCGGCAAAGCTCAATCCTATTCACGTTGAGCCTACCGACAGAGTGCTCGGCGCTCAGCTTTGTTCGTGGGAGTGCACCTACGAGCAGGAGATAAACAGGGTAATGGAAAACTGTACCGCCCTTTCCGAGCGCACCTGGAACACGTTCCGCACACAGACGATGTACGATTTCAAAAAATCAGAGCAGGCAGTCTGCGGCGTTATAAGAAATCTTATACAAGAAAGATAAAAAACTCCCCTCGGGGAGTTTTTTGTTTGATAAATCAAAACGATGTATTTGCGTTTTACGCAAATAACGATGTACGCTTAAGCGTAACGATGTTGCACCTTCGGTGCAAACGGAAAAATCGGGCGGTGTCGGGAACGTCGACCTCCGCAAATTGCGGTTTGTAGAGTTAAAAAAGCCTCCCTTGTAAAGGGAGGGGGACCGTCGAAGACGGTGGAGGGATTTAGTTTTTACGTAAAATGTTAAGAGAATACAAGATTTTTTGCATCTTTGAATCCCTCAGTCTCGCATACGCTCGACAGCTCCCTTTACAAGGGAGCCTAAGATTAGTTCACCGATAAACCGCAATTTATCGGGATAATCCTATCTTCTTTTTATATTCATCTGTAAGGCGGACGTAGCCGCGCATATTATGTACGATTCCCACGCGGTCCATTATTGCAACTATCAGGAAAACCGGGTCAAAGGTATATTCGCCCACCGGTCTGTTGTGATATTTATTTCCTATCATTCCTGCAATAGTGTCAAGCTCGCACCCCTTTTCGCCGACCTTGTAATTCCTGCCGTTGCCTTTTTTTGCCTCACCGCCCTTGGAAACGAGCAGGTCGGTAACAAGGTCAAACACGCGGTACTCGTATCTCGTATCGCGTAGTCCGTCAAAAGATCCGATAGTTTTATCGTCTGCATCAACGGTAAAAACCTTGCCTCTCTGTGTTTCGATTTTAGCAATACCGTTTTCCTTTGCAAAAAAGCTTTTTACAATGTCCGATGCCTTTGTACTGTTATTGTTTACCGTCCAGCTGTCACTTTGCGCCTCGGTCGGCCTGTTTATTCCGAGTGTATTTAACAGCTCGTATATCTTGCGCTTTACCGCGGGATAATTTAAATCAAGTTTGTTCTGCATATCCGTAATATTTCCTTCACAAGCCAAAAACGTAATTAAAAACTCGTACTGATTTTTATCGAGCCTGTCAAACACGCTCGGCTCAAACTCCTTGCGTATTTCAAGACCGCACTTGTCACACTTTAACTCTGTTATCTTCATTTTGCCGTTGCATACAGGACATGTATTTACCATCTTCTTCTCCTCCTTGGATGTAATAACGCCTTGAATAGACCGTATAGAAATGAAATAGGGAACACAAGTAGATTTACTAAACAACCCATATTTCTCACCTCCTGTATAAAAAATAACACACATGTTTTAAAAAGTCAATACCTAGAGTGAAAATATTTTACACTAGTTTGAGAAAAAAATAAACCGAGAGCGTGATGCCCTCGGTTTTTGTTATTATAATTCGGGGAAGCCCTGTGAAGTGATTGCAGGCTTTTTACATGCATCCGATTCAAACACAATTATCTCGTTTTCACCCTCTTTTAAGAAGGGGGCGGGGAGATAGAGCGTTTTTGTCGGTCCCGCGGGGTTATAGTATCTGCCGAGGTTGTAGCCGTTTACTATAACTATACCCTTATCAAAGTTTTCCGTCTTTATAAAGGTGTCGCAGGGCGTACCCTCGATATTGAGCGTGCCCTTATAGAACGCGGGCGCGTTTGCAGGCTCGGCATCCGTCCACTTAAGGTTTTCAAGCTCCTTTTCCATCGGGAGTGAGTAGTGATCCCAACCGAAGTGGAAGCGCTGACCGAGGCGGACACCGCCGATAATACCCTTTTTGTCAAACATTTTAGGACCGTAGTTAACTCTGCCCATGTTTTCAACAAGTATTTCAAGCGTTGCCTTTTCACCGCGCGGTACGTCTATTATCACCTCGTCCTCACGGCGCGAACGCTCACGCACACCGACAAGCTCGCCGTTTACAAAAATGTGCGCTCTGTCGTGAAGCTGTGTGAGTGTGAGCTTTAACGGGTCGGTAGGTCCTTCTATTTCGGTTTTGTATACGATATAACCGAAGTCCTGACCGAGCTGTTCCATTGTCTGCGGGTAAGCTGCGTGAACGGGTTTGGCAAGGCGCTTGTAGTTTGTGATAAGCTCACTCATTTGGGTAAGCTGTATCTCGCCGTAAGCCGCTTTTTCCGAGTTCTTTATTTCAATATCGGGTGCTTTTACTCCCGTGTTCTTTTCAATGACCTCGCGTACTGCGTAGTACATGTCGGTCATATCACCCGCCTCTGAAAGCGGACAGTTATAGTCGTAGCTTGTGATGGTGGGTTGATACATGTCCTTTGAGTGATTGGCGCCGTTTGTAAAGCCGAAGTTTGTACCGCCGTGGAACATATAGAAGTTAAAGTTGCCGTTGACCTTGAAAAAGTCCTCTACCATCTCGACGACCTCTGCCGCGGGGCGTGTATGATGCTCCTCGTACCAATGGTCAAACCAACCGCACCACAGCTCACCGCACATAAACGGCTGATCGGGGTGGAACCACTTTTTGTTTTCGTAGTTTTTCTGTACGTTTGAACCAAAGTTTGCAACGGACAAAAGTCCGGGAATAGAACCGCCCGACAGCATCCACTTTGCAGTGCCGTCAGATGTAAACAGCTGACAGTCGATACCGTTTCTGCGGTAGTGACGTGTGACACGCGCAAGATACTCCTGATCGTCACCGTAGCTTCCGTACTCGTTCTCGACCTGCATCATGATAATGGGACCGCCGTTTGTGCAAAGAAGCGGACGCAGTCTTGACAAAAGCTCGTTGTAGTACGGCTTTACTTTATTTATATAGGTATCGTCATTACAGCGGATAGCGATATTATCGTAAGCGAGAAGCCATGACGGCAGACCGCCGAAATCCCACTCGGAGCAGATATAGGGACCGGGGCGTACGATGACCTTGAGTCCGACCTTCTCGGCAAGCCTGATATACTCGACAATGTCGAGGTTGCCCGAAAAGTCAAACTGACCCTCTTTGCGTTCATGCAAATTCCAGCAGGTGTACGTTTCAAGCGTATTGAAGCCGCACGCCTTTAGCTTTAACAGTCTGTCCTCCCAATATTCTTTCGGAATACGGAAGTAGTGCATAGCGCCTGAGATTATTCTCATTTTTTCGCCGTTGTAATAGAAATTGTCGGCGTCATAGGTAAAATGATTGTAGTTTGTAAAAATACCGTCAAGATATCTGCCGATTGCCGCAAGATAGCGGTAAAACGCGTTGGGTACGGGACCGATACAGCCTATCTCAAAATTGAGCGTACCGTTGTAGCCGACTTTTTTGAGCGTTTTCATAAGAAGCGGCCAGTCTATCTGTATAGGCTTTGTCTTTCTCGGTCTGCCTTTACCCCAGACACTCTGCGGGTTAAAGGGGTATGAGTGAAGGTCCCATATACCGTCGTTGTCGTGTGTGTGCAGGCATACAAGACGGTGTCCGCATATCTCGACCGCTTCTATCGGGTCGTCCTCTGTTACGGTGCAGTGACCGATATCAAGACAGATAGCAAAGTTTTTGCCAAGCTCGTCGCACATGTCCGCCATCTCCTGCGCACGCGAGAGCGTGGTGCAGCAGCGGTGTTTGTAAACGAGGTCTGCGTGGTGCATGTTTTCAAGACAGCAGATAACGCCCGTCTTTTCAAGCGCGGGGATATACTCGCGGTATACGTGTATCGCCTCTTTTATCGACTGCTCACGGCAGACGTCGTAGCGGCGGTTTAAGTTTATGTACGGGTGCTGTACGCAGTATTTTGCGCCCAGAGCCTTTGTTGCGATAAAGTCAAGCTCTGCACGGCGCACGTACTCCGCAGGACCGCCGGGGTAGCTTGATACCTGACCTGAAAAGCTGCCGTGTGTCTGGAATACCTCCATACCCATCTCGTCAGCCTTTTGTTTAATGTCACTGAAATATTTTATTACGTCCTCGTCGTTTACGTTCATGACGTCCGCAAACGGACCGTTTGCCCCGAAGTACCAGCCAAGCTGAAAGTCGCATGCGTCAAAGCCGCTTTCCTTGATAGCGGTCATCGTCGCTATATTTGCAACTGATTTAGAAAGCTTCATTGTCATTTCCCTCCCTTAACATTCATAATTTTCGAATATATCCGAAAGGTGTCTGCCGATTGCCGCAAGGTAGCGAAGTCCCGCCGCTTTTAAGGGAGTGGGACCCGGTGCAGATATCTCAAAGCTGAGCGCGCCCTTGTAGCCGACCTCTTTAAGCGCCTGCATGAACTTTGTCCAGTCAACTCGCATCGGCTCAAGCTTTGCGGGCTTGCCATGTGCGCAGTAGGGGAAGGTGTGCAGGTCGTTTATACCGTCGTTGTCGTGGGTGTGAAGGCATACAAGTCTGTCACCGCAGATGCGTACGTACTCTGCAGGGTCGTCCTGCGTCAGTACCGCGTGGCCTACGTCAAGACAAATCCTGAATCTGTCACCGCACTCGTCACACACGCGAACTATCTCGCTTGCGCGTGAGATTATCGTGGGACAGATGTGTCTGTGCACCGTGCTTGAATGGAACATGTTTTCGATACAGCAGTACACGTCGTACTTTTCAAGCGCGGGAATATATCTTTTATAGAATTCTATCGCCTGCTGTATTGAAAGCTCCTCAAACTTATCGTACTTTCTTTCGGGGTTGATAAAGGGATGAACAACAAGGTGCTGTGTGCCAAGATAATGCGCCGCCTGAATGGAAGCGTTGACACGGCGGACTATCTCGTCCTCGCCGCCCGCATATCTTGAAGGGTGGCCGCTGCCTGCAGAGTGAGCCATTATGATTTTAAACTCTGCCTCGTCGGCAAGCTCCTTGAGCCACATAAAGTGCTCCTGTATCTGCGAGTCGGTGACGTCGTAAATATTACCCATTTTACCGCTTGGGGAAAAATATTGGTTCATTACAAAGTCACAGCCGTCAAAACCGCATTCTTTTAAATATTTGAACTGGTCTTTTTCGTCGCAGTGATAAATGTTTGATACTGAAAGTTTCATATCTCGTAATCCTCATATACAGACGTTAAATATCTGCCTATTTTTGAAAGGTATCTGTAGCCTGCCATCTTTACGGGAAGGGGACCGGGCGCTGCTATCTCAAAGTTGAGGTCACCCTCGTAGCCCTCTTCCTTGAGCGCCTTCATAAATTCTATCCAGTCTGTGCGCATGGGTTCTATTTTGTAGGGCTTGCCCTGCGCGCAGAAGGGGAAGGTGTGCAGGTCGGACATGCCGTCGGTCGCGTGCGCGTGCAGACATGCAATACGCTTGCCGAGAATATGTACCGCCTCGACAGGGTCGTCCTGCGTCACCTCGCAGTGACCTACGTCAAGACATACACGGAAGCGGTCACCGCACTCATCGCATACGTACGCCATCTCGCTTGCGCGTGAGAGTATGGTGGGGCAGATGTGCTTGAAAACGGTGTCGCAGTGCCACATGTTTTCGATACAGCAGTACATATCGTACTCCTCAAGCACGGGAATAAGCTTTTTATACAGGTCGATCGCCTGCTGAATTGAAAGCTCCTCGTTTTTGTCGTACTTGCGTTCCATATTGATATACGGATGCACCACCGCAAGCTTTGAGCCGAGGTAGTGGGTCGCGATAATCGATGCCTCAATGCGCTTTATCGCATCCTCCTCACTGTCATAGCGGTGCATCTGTCCGCCGAAAGCGGTGTGTGACTGAATGACCTCAAAGCCCGCCTCGTCGGCATACTTTTTAAGCTCCGAAAAGTGTTCTTTCAGCTGTGCGGGGGTTACGTTGAAAATATCGCCGAACATGGCACTTTTGTCAAAGTATCTGCCCATTTTAAAGTCACAGCCGTCAAAGCCGAGGTCTTTCATGAACTTAAACTGATCTTTTTCGTCACAGTAGTAGTCGTTTATAACAGATATTTTCATTATTCTTCAGCCTCGGGATCGTAGTTTTCGTAAACTGATACCATGTAATCAGCCATTTCCTTAAGATAGATGTAGCCGTCACGGCGGAGTTCAACCGGTCCGGGAGGTGTGAGCTCGAATGAAAGATTACCCTTGTAGCCGACAGTCTTGAGCGCCTTCATAAACTCGTCCCAGTTTATTCTCATCGCCTTTACGCCTACGGGGTTGCCGAATGTCTGGAAGGGAAGCGCGTGTGTGTCTGCCCAGCCGCCGTTGTCGTGTGTGTGGAGGCATACAAGCTTGTCACCGCAGATCTTGACCGCCTCAACAGGATCGTCCTGTGTAAGCGGGCAGTGGCCTACGTCAAGACAGATCTTGAATCTCTCGCCGAGAAGGTCACACATATCTACCATTTCCTGTGCGTGTGAGAAGATGGTAGAGCAGATGTGTTTGTAAACGGGGTCTGATACCCACATGTTTTCAACACAGCAGATAACGTCGTACTCTTCAAGATAGGGGATGAGCTTTCTATAAAAATCAGCCGCCTCGTCAAAGGCCTCTTTTACGAGAAGATCATATCTTCTGCCCGGCTTTATGATGGGATGGCATATCATGTATTTACAGCCGAGGTAATGCGTTGCCTTGATGCAGGCGATCTCGCGCTTTAAAAGGTCGTCGAGGTTCATGTCGTAGTTTCTGGGATGACCTGTAAACTGCGAATGTGTCTGACCAATCTCAAAGCCTGCCTCCTCCGCCGCCTTGCGAAGTGCGGTGAAGCGCTCTTTGATCTGCGCATCGGTGACGTTATCTATATCACCGAAAATCTCACTCGTCGGATAAAAATATTTACCCAGAGCGAAATCGCAGGCGTCAAAGCCAAGCTCCTTGAGGTAAGCAAACTGCTCCATCTCGCCGACGGGAGCGCCGCTGTTAGTTGTTGAAATCTTCATAATGCTTTCTCCTTTTGCTCATTTATTTTAAAAATGAATTTTTACGTTAAGTGAGTATGTCTGCTCTAAACCCTATTATATTTAGATATTCAATAAAGTAAATAAAAAAATAAAAATAACAGTTTTTTTGTGTATTTTAAATAAAAAATCCGTTTGGTTTTTGGGAATGTTGGAGTATTGAGTTGCTATGCGGCGCGTGATATAATGAATATGTATCTATACACCTAGGTTAAAAGGTCAAATCCGAACCAGCCTCTAATCTGCATATTTCGGTGCTTTTTAACCTATTCATTCTTGTAAGGCGACAGCCTGCCTGCGCCTGAATAAATCAAAAATCCCTCGAAATCTGCTAGATTAGAGGTCG
>JAZPZR010000093.1:0-2707 GCA_045544795.1 Eubacteriales bacterium | reverse complement strand
GCGGGTCGTCGAGGGCGCCGACCCCTACGAAATAATTATAAAACACCCCGATAAACTACAATTTAAACGTACAACACAAACAAAAATCGCGAAGGAAAATCCTTCGCGATTTTTAAATTAAAAGCGCTTTGTGAGTGTCCGCATTGCATTGAGTATTGCAAGCACCGCAACACCGACGTCGGCAAATACCGCCATCCACATATTAGCGTACCCAAGCGCGCCGAGAAGTAGCGTTGCCGCCTTGATTATAAGCACAAACGTGATGTTCTGCTTTACTATCCTGCCTGTAAAGCGTGAAAGTGACATGGCAGCCGCAATCTTTTCGGGTGCATCGTCCATTATAACGACGTCTGCCGCCTCAATTGCCGCATCCGAGCCGATACCGCCCATCGCGATACCCACGTCAGCGCGCGCAAGCACGGGCGCATCGTTTATTCCGTCACCCGCAAAAGCGACCTTTCTTCCTTCTTTGATAAGCGCCTCTGTAATTTCCACCTTGTCTGCGGGCAAAAGCTCCGCGTACACCTTATCAAGACAAAGCGTGCCTGCAACGTTTTCCGCCACGCTCTTTTTATCGCCCGTCAGCATGACGGTCCTGACACAGCCTGCCTTAAGGCTGTTTATTGCCCGAAACGCACCTGCTTTTATGCTGTCAGCAAGCAATATACAGCCGACGTATCTGCCGTCGCATGCAACGTGTACCGCCGTTTTGTCGGGGGTGATTTCCGCTTTTACACCCTTTTCCTGTAAAAACGCCGCCGTGCCTGCGTATACCTCTTTTTGCTCAACCACGGCATACGCGCCGCGGCCCGCCGTCTCCTTATGCGAGTGCGACGGCAAAAGCTCATCCGCATGTGAAACTATCGCGTTTGCAATCGGGTGGTTGGACTTACTCTCAACCGCCGCGGCAAGTGATAAAAGCTCACTCTCTGAAATGCCGACAGGACATATCTCACTCACCGTAAGTCTGCCTTCGGTAAGCGTGCCTGTTTTGTCAAACACAACCGTGTCACATTTGGCAAGCATTTCAAGATAATTTGCGCCCTTAACGAGAATTCCCTGCCGTGAGGCGCTTCCTATACCTCCGAAAAAGGTAAGAGGCACCGATATGACCAGCGCGCAGGGACAGGAGATCACAAGAAATGTCATCGCGCGGTATATCCACTCCCGCCATACGTTAAAATCGCCTATTCCCGTAAACAGAGGCGGTAAGACCGCAAGCATCACCGCAAGTATTACGACAGCGGGCGTGTAATATCTCGAAAAGCGGGTTATAAACGCCTCACTCTTTGATTTGTTTATTGCCGAGTTTTCTACAAGCTCAAGTATCTTTGACGCGGTCGAATCGCAAAGCACCGACTCAACCTTAACGCGCAGTACACCGCCGACGTTCACACTGCCCGACAGTACCCTGTCACCTACAGTCACGTCGACCGCCGCCGACTCGCCCGTGAGCGCCGACGTGTCCACCGCGCTCTCACCCGATATGACCGTTCCGTCAAGCGCGATCTTTTCGCCCGCGCGTATCTCAATTATCTCACCGACTGCAATTTCGTCAGGTGTAACGGTTACAGCCACACCGTCACGAATGACCGTCGCGGTGTCGGGGTGCAGGTCCATGAGCTTTGTGATCTCGCGCCTGCTTTTGCCGACCGCAACCGACTGAAACAGCTCACCCACCTGATAAAACAGCATGACAAAAACCGCCTCGCTGTGCTGACTAGTGACAACTGCGCCGACGGTTGCTATTGCCATAAGAAAGTTCTCGTCAAAAAGCTGACCGCCGGACAGTCCGCGCAGTGCGCGTAAAAGTACGTCGTGACCTACAACGAGGTAGGACGCAAAAAGAATGGCTATGCCTACGTACTCATGCAAAAGCGCGCCCGCAAATGACAGCGCAAAAAGCACCGCTGACACAATAATGCGCGTCAGCAGTTTTTTATCCTTTCTTCTCACTACAGAATGACCTCGCAATCGGGCACCACTTTTTTAGCGGTCTTGACGATCTGTTTTGTCACCTCTGCCTCTTTCCCGTCCTCTATCTCAACGATAAGCTTTTGCGCAAAAAAGTTTACGCTTGCGGCGCTCACACCGTCAATGCCGTTTACCGCGCGTTCAAATTTTGCCGCGCAGTTTGCGCAGTCGATCTCATCAAGTACAAACGTTTTTTTCATTGGTTACTCCTCCGTAATGTGTTCCATACCGCAACCGAGTATACTGCGTACGTGGTCGTCGGCAAGTGAATAGTATACTGTTTTTCCCTCACGCTCAAAGCGGACGAGGTCTGCCTGCTTGAGCACGCGAAGCTGATGCGATATTGCAGAAAGCGTCATGCCGAGCGCGTCTGCAAGCTCACACACGCAAAGCCGTTTGTCAAAAAGCGCGTACAGTATGCGTATGCGCGTGCTGTCACCGAATATCTTGAAAAGCTCGGCAAGGTCGTACAGGTCGTCAAGACCGGGCATGTTTATATGAACGTGCTCCGTCTCCGCGCCGTGCGTGCACTTTGGCAGATCTTCAGTTTTGTCAATGTTGATGTTTCTCATTTTGCACCTCAAATCCAACACTTGAACAATTGTTCAATCATTGTGTCTATTATATCCGCATTTTCACCCGATGTCAATAGTTTTTATAAAATGTGGTTTATCGGGGAGGCTCCCTTGTAAAGGGAGCTGTCGAGCGTATGCGAGACTGAGGGATTCAAAGA
>JAZPZR010000092.1:0-5754 GCA_045544795.1 Eubacteriales bacterium | reverse complement strand
TAAAGCGCAGTGCGGTGATACCTTTACTTCTGAATTTAATCCGAAGACTGACGATAAGTATATGCTTGAAAAGGCAGGCTACTACCGTTTTGTTGTAAACTATATCGACGATAACGGAAAGTCTGTTGACAGAGTATTTACTTTTGAATCGGGGGGACAGGACGTTTCGGTTCCCGCAGTTACTGTTGACGGTAACTATGCGGTAATTGCTACCGACGGCGCGGACGTAAATAAACTGTACTACGGCTATATCGGAGAAACCGAAACCGCATACGCAGGCTTTGACAGAAGCGTGCTTACCGAGGCAGACTTTAGCGTAAAAGACGGTGATACATATCTTCTTAATAAAGCAGGATATTACCGCTTTGTAGTAAACTATAAGCAGGGCGAAAGACTTGTCGATAAGGTCTATACCGTAAAAGTAGAACAAAACGGCGGTGTACCTGACGTTACCTATGCTGACGGTAAGATAAAACTTTCAACAAACGGTGTAAAGGTTAACAAATTATACCTTGCGTACAACGGCGAAGAGGCGGTTGAGGTTACATCGTGGACCGATTACTGTGAAAAGGCAATTGCACGCGCATGCTACCTGACACCCGCAGACGAGAGCGAATATACACTTGCAAACAGCGGATGCTACACAGTTCTTGTAAACTACTTTGACGGCAACAAAAACGTCGATAAGTATTTTACAATCAATAACTAACAACAAAACCGAGGTGAAATTCACCTCGGTTTTTTGTTATTTAAGTCTGAATGATATTCCCGTCTGGAAAAACGCCATAAGTCCCTGAAAAAGAAAGGGTCTGGGATCTTCTTTATCCCAATACGGCTCAAGCTCTGCAAGAAAATAAGAAAACATACTGTCAAGACGCTTCTGATAATACTCCTTATCCTCGTCCGACTCGTTACCGAGTATATCGTGGGCAAGTCCCGTTATATCCTTTTGCGAAGCAAGAAGCGTATCCACAAACCCAAGCTTTATCTGCGATGCATCCTTTTCATATGCATCTGCAAAGGCAACGCCGCCGCCAAAAGCTATACACGCAATATTGTAATAGTACATTTTCGCATCGCCGCCAAACAGCTTGCGGAACTCCTCATCCTTAAGCCAGGTCATTATAAACTGCTTGCCGCGCTCAAGAAGATCGGGCACGACCATCATATCACAACCGCCTGCAAGCTTGTGCAGATTTATTGTAACGCCGTTATAAAAATCAGAATTATTACCTGTCACCCTTTATTTCTCCTTCATCGAAATTGGATTTTACCGAAAACGCATATTCTGTCGGTGTCATGCCTGTCACACGGCGGAAAACGGTTGTAAAATACTGCGAGGTATTAAACGCAAGCCTGTCGGCAATTTCGGTAAAATTGAGATCGTTTTCACGTATCATCTGCTTTGCGGCATCCACCTTAAGCCTTGTAAAATATTCCATCGCGCCGCAATCCATCTGCTCATGGAAAACCTTTTTTACAACTGATGCAGAGGTATTGAACTTACGCAGTATGTCTGTAAATCTTAACTGTTTGTCAATGTTTTTTTCAAGCCAGTCGCATATATCAACAAGCAGTCTGCTGTTTTCTGTACGGCGGGGTGAAACGGTACGTCCGCCCTCACGCACAAGCAGTATAAGAAGCTGTTCAAGATACAGCCGTATCATCTGAAACGCGCCGAATTCCGCATTTTCCGACTTTTCCATAACCGCAGTGTACGGATTGCCGAGCGGTGTGGAAAATGCGCCGCCCGCCTCACGTATAATACCGCCGATAAGACGCTTCTGGTCGTTTGAACAGGTAATAACGGTACCCGCAATACTCATAAGCTCGGCGCTTTCGCAGTCAAAAGACAGAATTACAGAGTTTGCAACGCTTTTGTCATCAGGACGGATATTGTGAAACTCGTTAGGCTTATGTATATACATCTGCCCCGCCTCAAGCCGTACCTCCTTCGCGCCTGCGGTGAGTATAAGACTTTTTCTGTCGGCGTACACGATCTCCCAGAAATTATGGATCTCGCCCGAATATGCAAAATCCTTTACGTATTCAAAATAATGGACGGTATACACACCGTCAACGGTAAGTGCATTATCAAGTGTAGTTCTTGTATAATCCATATCATTATCTCCTATGAGGCTATTATAACCCATGTATTTTTTAATTGCAATAAAAAGCAACCAAAAGTATAAAACATATAACTGATTTTATAAGAAAAATGTTGTTTTTTGTGCTACAATTAAAATGCGAGTAAAACCGAAATTAAACAAAAGGAGAAAGCACTATGTACATTTACAGAGAAGAAACTTATGAGAAAATGAGTAAACGTGCGGCAAACGTTATTGCAGCGCAGATCATTTCAAATCCGAAGAGTGTGCTTGGTCTTGCAACAGGCTCGTCACCTCTTGGTATTTACAAAAACCTTATTGAAGGATATAAAAAGGGTGAGCTCGATTTTTCAGAGGTCACATCAGTTAACCTTGATGAGTACGTAGGTCTTGCTCCCACACATGACCAGAGCTACCGTTATTTCATGAACACAAATCTTTTTGATCATGTAAATATCGATAAAAACAATACTTTTGTGCCCGACGGTCTTACTGAGGATGCTGACGCTCACTGTGCTGATTACGACAAGCATATCGAAGAGCTCGGCGGTATCGACCTTCAGCTTCTCGGCATCGGCTTTAACGGACATATCGGCTTTAACGAGCCGGGCGATCACTTTGTTGCTCCCACACACAAGGTTGACCTTACACCTTCAACAATGGAAGCAAACTCAAGATTTTTCCCGAACGGCGGCATGCCCACACAGGCGCTTTCAATGGGTATGAAATCCATCTTTGCCGCAAAGAAGATACTTCTTATCGCAGGTCCCGAAAAGTACGATATCGTTAAAAAGGCATTTACAGGTCCCATCACTCCCGAAGTACCCGCATCACTTCTTCAGCTCCATCCCAACGTTGTGGTAGTTTATACCGGAAGCGAGGATTTTTAAGATGATTCAGTTCGGAACAGGCGGTTGGCGCGCAATCATCGGTGAGGATTTTATTGCCGAAAATATCCGTCGCGTCGCAGCAGGTATTTTAAAGCTCGCACAGAAAGAAAATAAAACCGACAAGCCCGTTATGATCGGCTACGACAGACGCTTTTTGTCTGCAGAAGCTGCAAAATGGGTGGCTGAGGTTTTGGCAAAGGGCGGTCTTACGGTATGGTTTTTAAACCGTTCCGCACCCACCCCCTTCGTTATGCACACCGTAAAGGATAAAGAGCTTCATTACGGCATTGAGATAACGGCATCACACAACCCTTCAGCTTACAACGGTATCAAGCTTATCGTTGATGAGGGAAGAGATGCACCCGTTGAAACCACCTCACTTCTTGAAAAGTTTATTGCAGAGGTTGAGTGTGTTGAATACACACCCTTTGATGAGGCTGTTGAAAACGGCAGTATCGTTTATCTCAAAAACCCCTTTAACAAGTTTATCGACGACATTCTCGCACAGCTCGACGTAAACGTGCTCCGTGAGAGAGGTCTGCGTGTTCTTTTTGACCCCATGCACGGTTCGGGTAACTACCCGCTTACAACTATTTTCTATACAACCCGCTGTACTATCGACACTATCCATTCAAATAAGGATGCGTTTTTCGGCGGTGAGATGCCCGCGCCCTCTGAAAAGGGACTCAGCATGCTCCGTGACAGCGTTGTAAAGGGCGGCTACGACCTCGGTATCGCGCTTGACGGTGACGGTGACAGACTTGGTATTATCGACTGTAACGGCCGTTACATAAACGCAAACGAAATTCTTTGCATGCTCTACTACTACCTTGTTAAATACAAGGGCTGGAAGGGCGGCGTTGTAAGAAACCTTGCAACAACGCACATGCTTGACAAAATTGCGGAAAGCTTTGGTGAAAAGTGCTTTGAGGTTCCTGTCGGCTTTAAGTACATCAGCGCAGGTATCGACGAGTATAATGCAGTTCTTGGCGGTGAGTCGTCAGGCGGTCTTACCGTACGCGGTCACATCTACGGTAAGGACTCGATCTATGCCGCATCTCTCTTTGCTGAGATGGTGAGCGCAGTCGGCAAATCACCCTCTGAGTTTATGGATGAGCTTGAGGCGCAGTTCGGTAAGTTCGTTATGGTGGAGGATAATCTCCGCTTCCCGCCCGAATTCAAGGCTGTTCTTAACAAGCTTATATTTGAAGAGAAAAAGCTTCCCGAATTCAGCAAAAAGGTTGTCCGCGTAAACTACGAGGACGGCTGCAAGGTATACTTCGAGGACGGTGACTTTGTTATCTGCCGTTTCTCAGGTACCGAGCCGCTTCTCAGAATTTTCGCAGAGAGCAACAATGCCGAGACTGCCACAGAGTATATCAAGGCATTTAAAGATTTCTTAAGCATATAATAAAAATTTTAAGTTCCCCGAAACTTTTCGGGGAACTTTGTCGTTATATATACGAAGGGGTGAAAAAGGTGGAGCTTGATATTATTATGAATCAATTCGGGCCGTCTGTGTACAGCTTTGCTTTGTCGCGCCTAAAAAACGAAAGTGACGCAAGTGACGTCTATCAGCACACCTTTTTAAAGCTGTTTGAAAAAAAGCCCGTCTTCCAAAGCAAAGCGCAGTTAAAAGCGTGGCTGATGAAGACCGCCTACCACTCCATTCTTGATATTATCAAAAAGCGCTCGCGCGAGTGTGAGCTGATCGATATCTACGCCGCCCCCGACAAGACCGATATGTTCTGCGATATAATCGACACCCTTCCACCAAAATACCGCGATACCGTATACCTTTTTTACGGTGAGCAGATGAAAATATCGGAGATTGCGCAGGTGCTTGGCATAACGGAGAGCGGAGTAAAATCACGGCTTTTGCGCGCAAAACAAATGTTAAAGGAGGAGCTTTCGGATGAAAATTAAAAAATACACTCCGCCCGACAGTCTTAAGCAGTCTGTTATGCAAAAAATCACAGACGACGGTTATGCAAAAGAGCTTGTATCTCTTCCCGAAACAGCAAAAAAGAAGACCCGCATACTCCCCTATCTTACCACCGCCGCCGCAATTACTCTTGTATTTTGCGCCACGCTTTACGTGACCATGGGCGCTGACAGAAAGTCGGACAAAGGCACAAGCGCGGAGAATGAGTTCAGTGTGGGAAGCACCGAGGCTGAAGAGGAATCGCCTTTATACGATGCCGACGGCAACAAGGGCGCGGATTTTATAATCGAAGGCAGTGTCACCAACGATAACGCGTTTGTTCCGGAAGACGACTTCTATAAAGAAGACTACGGCGAGGATGAAAACAGAGGCGAAAACGCCGATAAATCGAATTCTGCACCGTCAATGGTTACGGTTACTCTCGGTGATAAGAGCGCAACCCTTTCAGCCTATGACAGCGCGCGTGTGAGGACGATTTTAAGCTACGGCGTGTCGATAGACCTCGACTGCCTCACCTGCACCTACCGCTATACAATACAGATGGACGGTAAAAATTATATAGTCCACAACGAATGCGGGAACGTTGAACAGGGAAATTGTATACTCGGCAACGTATCAATTCCCGCGCTTGATGATATTGTAAAAAATTATATTGATATAGAATAAATTGTGGTTTATTGAATAGACGGAATTAGTGTACTCTCTTGGCTCCACTTGTCAGGGGAGCTGTCGCGAAGCGACTGAGGGGTAGTCAGCATCAAGCGAAACTCTACAAAACTGACTACCTTTCCACCGTCTTCGACGGTCCCCC
>JAZPZR010000091.1:0-22377 GCA_045544795.1 Eubacteriales bacterium | reverse complement strand
CAGGGGAGCTGTCGCGAAGCGACTGAGGGGTAGTCAGCATCAAGCGAAACTCTACAAAACTGACTACCTTTCCACCGTCTTCGACGGTCCCCCTCTCCTGACAAGGAGAGGCATTGGTTAGTTCGAATTCCCCGACAAACCACAATCTGAACGTCAGACAAGATAATAAACTCCCGTTGAAGCAAATCGCTCCAACGGGAGTTTCTAATATCATACGATCACGCAAAAGAAAAATATCAATCATCAATAATTTACATATATTTTTTAATTTGAAAGTAATTTTTCTAAATATGCTACTTTAATTTTCAATGTGCATATCTCACGGTCTATACATACAATTTCAGCCTCACCTTTGTTTGGAATGTCAATCTTTAAACCAACATAAATCTTTTCTCTATTTGTTCTTTTTGTAGAAGTATACTTGTTACATATATTAGGACCCACACACTGTGTCCAAATTTTTGAACAAAATTTCGTTTCACTATCATAAAAATCACATGATTTTCTGTTGCGCTTATTCTTATATCCGCATCTAGTAGTTGGCATATAAAACTCTCGGTACCCACTTCCGAATGTTTTTTTAAATCGCATTTTCATATTAGTTCTCCTTTTAACGATAAAACAATCAGAAAATCAACTACCATGTATATTATTTAAGATCGTTTGCGATGTCGTAGATAAGCTTTTCTGTCTTTTCCCAGCCAAGACAGGGGTCGGTTATTGATTTACCGTAGATATTCTCGCCTATCTTCTGCGCGCCGTCCTCTATATAGCTTTCGACCATAATACCCTTTACCATCTTACGAAGGTCGGCATTATGATTACAGCTGTGAACGATATCCGACGCGATTCTGGGCTGTTCAAGGCATTTTTTACCCGAATTTGCATGGTTACAGTCAACTATGACAGCGGGGTTTACAAGGTCAGTCTTTGCATAGCTTTCGTAAAGCGCAACAAGGTCCTCGTAGTGATAGTTTGACACGTTCTTACCTGCAAAATCAACGTAGCCGCGAAGGATAGCATGCGCGTAAGGGTTACCCTCAGAATGTACCTCCCAGCCTCTGTAGATAAAGGTATGCTTATGCTGTGCCGCCGCGATCGCATTCATCATGATACTGTTGTCACCGCCCGTGGGGTTTTTCATACCGACAGGTACATTAAGTCCCGACGCGGTAAGGCGGTGCTGTTGGTTTTCAACCGAGCGCGCACCGATTGCAACGTATGCAAGAAGGTCGGAAAGATATCTGTGATTTTCAGGGTAAAGCATTTCATCCGCACAGGTAAATCCATAGTCAGAAAGCGCGGTAAGGTGCAGATCGCGTATTGCAACGATACCCTTTAACATATCGGGAAGCGCCTCGGGGTCGGGCTGATGAAGCATTCCCTTGTAGCCGTCACCCGTAGTTCTCGGCTTGTTTGTATAAATTCTCGGAATTATGATGATTTTATCCTTTACCTTATCACCTACCACGCGAAGACGTGATATATAGTCAAGCACAGCCTCACGGTTATCGGCAGAGCAGGGACCTATAACAAGTATAAACTTGTCCGACTTGCCCTCAAACACGTCACCTATCTCACGGGCGCGTGCTTCTTTGATCTCCGCCATTTTTTCGGTGACGGGATACTGCTCTTTTATATCAACGGGGATAGGCAGTTTTCTTGTAAAATTCATGTTCATGGTTTTGTTTCTCCTTTACTCTTTTATATCAAATCTGGTACGGCGCTCGGTGGAAGTACGCATCATGTCGCACATACCCTCTGTGTCACCCTTTTCTAACTTTTCATAAAGCTCGTTGAACGAGCGTCTGAACTTATCCATCTCACGAAGAAGCGGCTCGCGGTTGAGCGTGAACAGCTCGCTCCACATGTTTTCGTTTATTTTTGCGATGCGGGTGAGGTCACGGAAGGAGTCACCCGTATAGTTTTCAAGACCGCGGAAATCGTTACAGCACATAAGCGACACCGCGATACAGTGGGTAAGCTGTGAAAGATAAGCTATCATTTCGTCGTGCATTTCGGGGGAAAGCTCAGACACGTCCTTAAATCCGAGCGTTTTTCCAAGATCACGGCACAGCTCAATGGCAGATGCGGTATTTTTAGAGGTAGGTACGACGATGTAGTTTGCTTTTTTAAATATCCTGGAGGTCGAATTCTGAACACCGTACACCTCACGGCCTGCCATTGGGTGTGCCGCTATAAACTCAACGTCCTGCCGCAGCATTTTCTGTATATCGTACACGATACAGCTTTTAACACCCGTAACGTCGGTAATGACGGCACCTGATTTTAAATACTGCTGATTATCCTCAAGCCATTTCACAAACACCTTTGGATAAAGCGCAAACACTACAAGATCCGCCTTACCTATAATATCAGGGTCGATTTCGACAGTACCCTCGTTTATAAGTCCGTTTTCAAGCGCGTAGTCGATCGATGACTGCGAGCGGGTAATTGCACTTACGTTAAACCCTTTTTTCGTGAGTGCCTCGGCGTAAGAGCCGCCGAGAAGTCCAAGACCCACGATCAAAATATTCATATCCTTATTAAGCTTCATAACTCACTTTGGCACCGAGTGCCGTAATCCTTTCAAAAAAGTCAGGCAGGCTTTTGTTTACCGCCTGTGCATCCTTTATCACACCGCCTGTTTTAAGCAAAAGCACCGTCATTGCCATTACAATGCGGTGATCGTTATGCGATAGGATGTCACTTGTCGGCGGAGTTATACCGCACACCACCTCTATCTCATTCTCTTTTACCGTAACCCTTACACCAAGCCGTGCAAGCTCCTGCGCCATAGCGGTGCCCCTGTCGCTTTCCTTTATTTTAAGGCGGGCGGTATTTGTGAGGGTCACACCGTTATTCTGCGCCGCAACCGCCATAAGCACAGGCGCAAGATCGGGGCACTGCCCGATGTCGAGAGTGGGACGTCCCTTTTTAAGTCTGTCAAAATAATCGTAAAAAACGTAGTCACCCTGAAGGGTATCGGGGTCAAGACCCGTAACCTCTGCCCCCATGGCCGCAAAGAACGCCGCGTTTGAGCAGTCACCCTCGACCGTCGCATCGGTTGGCTTGTATTTCTGATTACCACGTATCTTTATAATATTCTCTTTTCTCTCTACGCACACACCGAAAATACTCTGTGCCTGCGCCGTCATATCAATATACGGAACGCTTTCGGGCTTGCCCGTTATCTCAATCTCGCTGTCACCTGATAAAAGAGGCAGTACAAACATAAGACCGCTTATAAACTGACTTGAAATATCACCGCGCACACTGTATTTACCGGGCTTCAGCCTTCCGTTTACGGTGACCGAGTTTTTTCCGAGTTCAAATTTAAACCCGCCGTCATCACATATTTTACGGTACACCTCAAGCGAACGCGAAAACAGTCTTTCGCTTCCCCCAAGAGTGATATCTTTTCCCGTCATAAGACAAAGCGGTATCATAAACCGAAGAGTACTTCCGCTTTCGTTACAGTCAAGCGTATCTGTTTTTGAAAAAAGAGCGCTTCCGTCAACGGTGCCGTTTTTTACAGTAACACCGAGCGATTTAAGACAGCCTGCCGTTGCGTTTATATCGTCCGACTCCGCAAGACCGGATATTTTACAGCGCTCACCCGAAAGTGCCGCGCAGATAAGCAGTCTGTGCGCCATACTCTTTGAAGGCGGTGCCTGCATGCTGCCGCAAATCACTGACGGTGATATTTTAACCTTCATTCTCTGTTATCCTCAAAAGTTCCTTTGTGTTTTCGTCTTTAGTCCCGCGAAGAACCGCATGTATATCGCAGACCGAGTTGTAAATCGGCATGCGCTCACGGTAAAGCGCAAGTAATTTTTCCCTGTCGGGCGCAAGCGGTCTGCCGCGTCCGTGCTTTATCTCGTCGATAGGTCTGTCGATAAGCAAAAGCACACCGTTTTGTTTAAGACGTCTTACGTTGTTCTCGCGAAGGACGGCGCCGCCGCCTGTTGCAATAACGCACCCGTTTTTTTGCGAAAGCTCGGAAATTACGCTTTCCTCAAGATCACGGAACGTCTTTTCACCCTGCTTTTCAAATATTTCGGGGATGGGCATTCCCGCTTTTTTTACAATTTCCGCATCGGAATCGTAAAACTCAAAGCCAAGTGCCTCTGCGATCCTTCTGCCCTGTGTCGATTTACCGCACCCCGGCATGCCTACAAGTACGATATTTCTTTTTGATCTGTATACCTCGTTAAATACCCTGTCAATGTCAGCGGTATCAAATTCTTTTCCCGTAAACTTGTTTGCGGCGAAGACCGCCTGTGCCACAAGCATATACAGACCGCCGACAGCAGTAACTCCCATGCCCTGCGCCCTGACAACAAGTTCGGGACGAAGCGGGTTATACACGGCATCTGCAACCCCCTCAAGCTTTTTAAAGCCCGATATGTCAACTGCAACCGTATCGTTATTCGGGAACATACCGCAGGGAGTGGTATTGATTATTATCTGCGTGTCGGCATGTTCGGCTTTAAGCGTTTCATACGTTATAACTCCCGCGCCCTCGCGCCGTGATACCGTAAGCACCTCTCTTGCGCCAAGATGGGAAAGCACCGCGTTTGCGGTTTTTGAAGTTCCGCCCGTACCCAGTACGGCGCATTTTTTACCCTTGGGGTCAATGCCGTTTTTTGAAAGAAGCGCCGACATGCCCATAAAGTCGGTATTATAGCCGTACAGCTTGCCGTTTTTGTTTACGACCGTGTTTACCGCGCCTATCTTTTTTGCAAAATCCGATATCCCGTCAAGAAAAGGTATCACCGTTTCCTTATACGGTATCGTGACGTTTATCGCCTTGAAATCGTGCGCCGTCATAAAAGGCGCGACCTCTTCAGGCTCAAGCTCTTTGAGCTCGTAGTCGTAGTCGCAAAGCTTGTTATGTATTATTTTTGAAAAGCTGTGACCCAGCTTTCTTCCTATGCATCCGTATTCCATACCCAATTCGTTCCGTATCTTATTGCCATCATATCGCAGAGTGTGAGCGCGACAACGCTGTCTGCAACCACTCTTGCGCGGTGTACGATGCAGGGGTCATGTCTGCCCTTTTGCTCTGTTTTTGTGTTTTCTCCCGTGACGGCGTTTACTGTATCCTGCTCTTTAAATATCGTAGGTGTCGGCTTGATGGCGGTGCGCACCGTTATCGGCATACCGTTTGAAATTCCGCCGTTTATACCGCCGTTATTGTTGGTAGAAGTAACTATCTTACCGCCGTCATTATAAAACGGATCGTTTGCCTCCGAGCCCTTCATATCCGCCATTTTAAAGCCTGCGCCGAATTCAACGCCCTTTACTGCGGGTATTGAAAACAGAGCATGAGAGAGCACGCTTTCAAGCGTATCAAACCACGGCTCACCAACGCCTGCGGGCATTCCCGTAACTATTGTTTCAAGTATTCCGCCGACAGAGTCACCCTCGTTTTTAGCCTGTATTATGGCATCTGTCATTTTCGCAAGCGCATTTTCATCAAGCACCGCGAACACGGTACTGTTCAGATATTCTATATCCTCTTTTAAATTACAAAAGTCACGGTCGTCAACACCGCCGAGTCTTGATATATGAGTGGCAACGTTTATATCTTTTTTGTCAAGTAACTGACACGCTACAGCGCCTGCAGCTACGAGCGCCGCAGTAAGTCTTCCCGAAAAATGACCGCCGCCGCGATAGTCTTCAAACCCGCCGTATTTTACAAAAGCGGTATAGTCGGCGTGTCCCGGACGCACCGCCTTTCGCGAATAGGCGCCCGAATCGGTATTAGTGTTGGGAATAACGATAGTCAGCGGTGTGCCTGTTGTTTTTCCTTCAAACAGACCCGAAACTATCATAAATTCGTCAGGCTCGACACGCGGTGTTGAGATCTGTCCTGACGGACGGCGAAGCGAGAGCTTTTTTGCAATATAGTCATTATCTATCGCAACTCCCGACGGAAGTCCGTCCATAACTGCACCGATAAAATCACCGTGACTTTCACCGAAAAGTGTCACTGAAAGCGCGTTTCCTATCGTATTTTTCACCTTGTGCCCTCCTCTATCATTTTTTTAAGTATATTGAAATCAATACGGCGGAGCTGATAACTGCCTATCTCCTCAACGTAAACTATGGTTATCTTATTCCCGCTTGCTTTTTTATCATGCCTCATCGCATCCTCAAGAAGAGTTGCAGGATATGGGTGTGATACAGGCAGTTTTAAGCGGGAGAGCACCGTCTTAAGACGCGCCTTTACCGAAGGCGAGCACATATACAGCATGCCTATTGCCACACATTCACCGTGAATAAACTCACCCTGCGACTCTATTGCGTGAGCAAGCGTGTGACCGAAATTGAGAATCCTGCGCACACCCGATTCTCTTTCATCCTCTTCGACCACTTTCTTTTTTATAAGAATTGAGCGCGATATTATTTCATCAAGAGAAATGCTGTCACTTTCAATAAGCGAAAACAGCTCGGCATCGGAGGTGAGTGACATTTTCACCGCCTCCGCAATACCGTTTGATATCTGTCTTTTATCAAGTGTTTTTAAAGTGTCGGGGTCGATAAGCACGCACTTTGGCGGGTAAAATGCACCGACCGAGTTTTTATATCCGCAAAAATCGATCGCCGTTTTTCCGCCTATTGACGAATCCACCTGCGAAAGCACGGTCGTGGGTATATTATAAAAGTCGATACCGCGCATATAGCATGCCGCGGCAAAGCCCGAAAGATCACCCACAACACCGCCGCCGACCGCAACAACACAGTCTGTGCGGGTAAAGCCGTTTTTGCAAAGCGCCTCGAGAAGCATAGTAAACGAATCAATGCTCTTACTCGCTTCCCCCGCTTTAAGAGTTATAATTACGGGTGATTTACACTGATTTGCGACAGTCTGCGAATATATCTTCGGCACGCCGTCATCCGTTACTACAAGCACGCGTCTGTCAAGGTTCATATGATGCGCGGCTTTAGCCAAAGCACCGCGGCCCATAATGATATCGTAACCGCCTGTCGACGTTTTTACGGGTATTATCATATCTTGACCTCCTCTTCAAACGAGCCGATTACTTTTACGTTCATACAGACCGCTTCGAGATTTGAGAGCATGCGTCTGCCCTCGTAGGAATTTATCCTGCCCTCACCCTCTGCATAGAAGTAATAGCTCCATGAAAGCTGCTTTGTAGGACGGCTTTTAAGCACGCGAAGGTTAAAGCCGTTTTCACCGATCGCAGATACCGCGCGCCCCAGTGACCCCGGTTCGTTTTTAACGGTAAACATCATTATAAAGCAGTTGTCGTTGCGCGATGCTATCTTCTGCACTCTTGAAAACACCGCAAAGCGTGTGGTGTTGCCCTCAGCCGAGTTGATATGCGGCTGAACGACCTTAAGCCCGTAAAGCTCCGCCGCCGACTCAGAGCCGATCGCGCCAACGCTGATATCGCCCATATCCGCCACCTTTTTTGCGGCAACCGCGGTGTTTACCTCTTCACGAAGCGCGTATCCCTGCTTTTTCAGAAACGCATCACACTGACCGAGCGCCTGCGGATGACTTATAACCGTTTTAATGCTGTCAACCGTTGCGCCCTCAGGTGCGATAAGGTTTTGTACGATGGTTGCATCGTACACGCCGTTTATATAAAGACCGCCGAAAAACGCAAGGTCCATTACCTGACCGACGTCTCCGTTAAAGCTGTTCTCTATCGGAAGTACTGCACACTCGCATCTGCCCGACTCCACCGCCTCGTACGCCTCACGGAAGTCACGGCAGGGAACCGTATTACAGTCGGGAAATATCTTTTTTGTCGCAAGTTCTGCAAATGCGCCGGGAACACCGCTGTATGCAACGTTATGCCCTTTTATAAGACAGTGCTGATACTGCTTTGATATATCCATATTCATCTGCAGGAAATTCACAAAATACTGTCTTAACTCATCGTCCTCAACAAGCTCGGAATTGCGCTCGATAACCTCTTTTTCACGGTTAAGGTCTTCTATCTGCAGTCCGCGCTCACGCTTATATTCCGCCACCTCGCGCACCGCCGCCATTCTGCGTTCAAAAAGACGCGCTATCTCACGGTCGACCTCGTTTATTTCTTTTCTTGCCTTTTCAATATCTGCCATCTGTACTTTCCTCTCAAACTAAAAGCCCGCCATCCTTATACTTTTTTGTATAACTGATCGCGGGCTGTCTTTCATATTAAATTACGCCTTTTTGGCGCTAAGACAGTCCGTATATATAAAGTAATAAAAATGCTTTTTATACATTCTGTCCCTCTCCTTTACTTTAGCGGTTTAAAGTGATGATATAATAATACACTTGTTTTGTTGTATTGTCAAGTATTTTTTATATATTTATCCACACATTTCTCGAAGTTTTTTCAAATTTTCCGCCTGTCAGCGTCTGCATTGAAATGCGGGAGAAAAGTACGTGGTTATTACGCGCATGAACAAGGCATATTACGGGCGCGTCCTCATAAAGCACAGCCATATCGGAATATCCCGGCATCGCATCCCCCTGCATGAGCTTTAGCGTGTCGGTATAGCTTGTTCCGCCGTCACGGCTGATAATAAGCTCGATATCATTTCTCTTTTCAGGGTGGGAAACGTGAGAAAATACCACCGTGTCCTCGTATCCGTTTCCTGCAGACAATGCCACCATTGACGCGTCACATCTGCGTGCGGGCGGGATGGGGGCGGGCGCAAACTCGGTCCAGCTGTCGCCGCCGTCATAGCTGTAGCTTTCATATCTGTACGGGTCGCCACCGCGGGCATTCCATATAAGTCTGTCGGCAGTTTCTGTTATTCGCGATTCGTTTGCAAAGCAGTTTTCACCGAAATGACCTTTATGCTCCCACGTTTTTCCGTTGTCATCACTGACAAGAAAGGATACGCAGTAGCCGCGCTCTTGCTTTGGCACTTCAACACCGTGTTTTCTGTGCCAGAAGGGTACGAGCAGTCTTCCGTTTTTCAGCTGTATACCGTGTCCGGGACCGGGAAGATGAAATCCGAATTTTTTATCAAGAGCCTGGGTTATATTCTGAGGTCTTGACCATGTAACACCCGCATTATCCGAATACATTACGTAGTTTTGTGTCATGGTATTGCCGATGTTCTGCGCAAAAAACAAAAACAGACGGCGGGTCTCCCTGTCGTACAGCGGAACGGGATTGATATAGCAATTGCCGTGTGCGGGTACGAGTGTTGCCGACGGGTAAAAGGTTTTACCGCCGTTATCGGAACGGCGCATTACGATGCTGTGCTGACAATCGGCGTCACTGCCGTCGCCCTCGCGCGCCTCGGCAAAAACGAGAACGTTTCTTGAAAAAGCAATACAGCCGAATACGTGGTAAATGGAAACCTCCCCTTCACCGTATCGCCATAATTCTGTTTCTGTATATTCCCATAAAGACATAGTTTTTTCTCCTTATAATAGTATAATGAAAAGATAGTACATAACGGGTATTGTCACGACCGACAAAACGTGTGATATAAGCGCCATTGACGCACCTGTTTTTGTCTGACCGCCGTATGCCGCGGGGAATACGATGGTGTTAAGACCGAGGGGTGACGCAAACGCGATAAGCGTCCAGACCATTATCTCCTCCGACACGCCGATCGCTTTGAGTACCACAAGCATAAGCGCGGGAATTGCGATAAGTCGTAAAAAGGTTGCAATATATACCTTTTTATCCGAAAGCAGATTTTTAATACTGTAGCCGCCGATAACAAAGCCTGCGAGCACCATTGAAACAGGACCCATACAGTCTGATGCGTTGTTGCATGCCGTTATAAAAAACTGCGGTATGTATTTTGAAAGTCCCAGAAGTCCGCCTGCCATTCCCAAAAGCATTGCGACCGTCGGCGGTTTTAAAAAGCCGTTTGCAAGGTTTTTCCAAAGGCTTGCGCCCTCTTTTTTAGGTATAAGCAGGAAAAGACCCCACGAATGACATATTATGCTGATAAAAAATGTGAAAAGCGAATATTTGAAAAGACCGTCCTGTCCGAAAATGCCGAGCGCCAAAAAGTTACCGAGAAAGCCGAAATTGCTGAAGGTCATCGCGTAGTTATATATGTTGCGAAGATATTCTTTTTCGGCATTCCCCTTTGCATTCGGAACAAAAAGACGTGACAGAAAAAAAGCAAGCACCATTGCGCAGGCAAGTATCGCAACGCCGACAGCCATAAGACGTATGTTCTCTTTAAAGGTGTCCACCGTGCATTTTGTAAGCTGATTGTAAAAATACAAAGCCGGCGCAAACAGATACGTCTCAAGGCGGGACATGGTCTTATCCGCGTTATCCGGCAGAATTTTAAGCTTTGCAAGTATAAATCCGATGACGATAAGCGTAAACATCATAAGCATCTGCTGAGTTGTCAAAAAGAATAGGTCCATTTTCTTTCTCCCTTTCAAAAAGGATTATAACACAAAAAAACGGGTATTTCTACCCGTTTTGATTTATTTATTTTACTGTGGTTTGTTATCAGGCAAAACTTTACAAACAACCCGCTAAGGTGAAAGCCTTAGCGGGTTTATATTATTTAATTTCTGTCATCTGCCAACAGTTGAGTCTGGGTATTATAAAGCTTACTCTGCCGTCTGCATATTCAAAGTCAAGCGGTGTGTTTTCGGGTACAAGCGTGACAGACGTCGGCTTTTTATCCGTTTTAACAGATACCTTTACGTTATAGATATCGGGAATATCCTCGATGATCTCGGTATCCTTTCCGCGACGTACGGGGGATGCATAAAGCGTATGTACTACCGTACTGTCGTCCTTTTTGGTAAGCGTTACTATTCCCTGCGCGCCGAGGTCGGTTTTCACCGAAGCACCGTCGCCAAGCAAGCTCTCGATTGCGTTTGCAACTATCTCCTTTGTATAGATATTACCCATTTTTGCATATTCGGTAAACATCTTAAAGGAAATATAGGCAGTATTATCTGTCATCACCATCGCATCGGAATACTTTTCCTGCGAGGTGGGACTGTGACGGTGCGAGCAAAAATGGTTATACTCGCGGTTGAAATACGGGCTTTCTATACTTGCCGTCGATTTTCCGTCTGTTGCAGTAACCTTGAGCGAATCTTCATATATAACATATGCGGAATTTGAAAGCACACCGATATCAAAATCGGGTCTTATATATGCAGGCTTGTATTCACAGATACCGTCTGCCTTACAGCCGAGGTCAACAAGGAACTCACCCGATTCAACGTCTGTGCAGGAATTACCTGTAGCAATCAGCTTTCCGCCGTTTGCAAGATACTTGTTTATTCTGTCTGCAAGCGCTTTATCAAGCATGATATTATCAGGCAGGATAAGCAACTTATAGTTGTCAAAATCCCCTTCGGTATCAATAATATCAAAAAGATAATGCTTTTCAAGTAAAATTCTTGAGGCGCCTGCGTTTGCATCGCCCACGCGCGCCGCATCCTTAATACCGAGGTAGTTTGATATTGCCTCTTCGGACAGTATCGCGATATCCGACTTGTTTTTATATCCGTCAAGCCACTTTTCGCGCTCTTCTACAGTTTTATACGCCTCACCTATAAGCGAGTAGGTCGCATTATCCATAAAACCTGTAGGATGAAGCTGATCGCCGATAGAACAGCAGGCACCGTTTGCGCTTGACAGCGCAACCTCATACTTTAGTGCATTCGGGTGCTTGTAGCCGCCGAATTCGCCCCAAGTCTTATGAAATTTACCCGTCATGCCGAGGTAGTCCATACCAAGTGTGCGTACATATGCCGCAGACATGGGGAAATGGTCGTAGCCCCAACCGCCTGTGGGAAGGCTTTCAAGCTCAAGATGTGAGTCAGCATATGCAAGATCACGTCTGCCGTGACGGATATGACCGCCGTTGTGGAAAACGGGAAGGCCCGGCTTTACCGAATCAATTGTCTCGCGCACGCGGTCGCAGTAGTTTTTATAAGTGATCTCGCCCAGCTTAAGCACGTCATCGTCATTTAAGGGGTCAAGACCGAGCTTTAACATAGACTGCTGACAAAAACCGCAACGGCATTTTCTTACTGAAACGATATCGAGGAAAATTCCGTCTGCATCGTAATTTTCGCAGACCTCTTTTATCTGCGCGAGCAAAACATCAAGATAGGGAGTATTAAGGCAAAGCAGATGGTAGCCGGGTGTTGTAAACGGCTTGTACTCGCCGTCCTTGCTGATATGCAGCCATTCGTGATGCTGTACCGCCGCCTTTTCATCGTAGCCCGCCGAAAGATATACGGGAGTTTTTACCCCTATCTCATGCGCCGCCTCGATCTGCGCTTTCAAAAGGTCAAACTTAAGACCGGGATGCATCTCATTTGCCTTTGACGGATGGTATGCCCAGCCGTGATGGCATTTTGAAAAAACGGTTATCGAGTCAACGTGACCCTTTTTGAGCATTGCCTGAAAATTTTCTTTTGAAAACTGACTGCCGATACCCTCTATTTTTTCAGAGGTATGAAAGTCAAGATGTATCTGTCTTCTTCTCATAACCTCACCTATTATTTCTTATAAAACGGACCGTATGCCGCGCATGCGCGGTAGTCTGCGCCCTCTTTATCCATACCGAATGCATTCCATGAAGCAGGACGGAAGATATCCTTCTCGTCAACGTTATGCATAGCAACGGGGATTCTGAGCATTGAGCACATTGTGATAAGGTCAGCACCGATATGTCCGTAGCTGATAGCGCCGTGATTTGCGCCCCAGCAGTTCATAACGCTGTACGCAGAATCAAAGGGTGCTTTACCTGTAAGGCGGGGTGCAAACCAAGTGCAAGGCCAGGTGTAGTCGGTACGCTTCCAGAGAATATCCGACACCTCGTCGGGAAGTGCAACTGTCCAGCCCTCTGCAATCTGAAGCATGGGACCGAGACCCTCAACAAGATTAAGTCTTATCATGGTAACGGGCATCTGCGCGCGTGTTAAAAATCTCGATGAAAAGCCGCCGCCGCGGAAATAGCCTGCATCTGCCGCATTCCATGTAGTAGCCTCAAGCATTTTGTCAATATCCTTATCGGTAACGTTGTACCACTCTTTTATCATGCCCTCAGCCTCGCCCGATGCGTCAAGACAAGCCGCGCCTGAGTTGATAAGGTGAATGATACCGTCCGATTCCTTTGCAACGCCTGTAAGCTCGTAGCCTGTAGCCTTTTTAACAGATTCGGGGCTCCAGTATGTACGTACGTCTGCAAATATCTGCGCACGGTTGGTAAGAAGCTTCATAAAGAGCATACCGAGACCGTTGAGCACGTCATTTTCTGTTGCAAGAATATACGGCTCGCGCGCGCCGTTCCAGTCGAACGAAGAGTTGAGAAGCGCTTCGGGGAAGTCGCAGTTGGGATAAAAGTCTGTCCACTGACGCTGACCCTGGAAGCCTGCCGCGATCGCATTGTGACCCGACATCTCCTCCTCACAGCCCTCGGGAAGATTGGGGTTGCCGCACATGAGATCTTTTATGATTATCATCATTTTTACAACAAATTCCCATGCCTCATCCTTCTGCTCGGGAGTTTTCTGAAGCTCAGGTACGTTTTTGTCAAAGCCCTCTTTACACTTTGCCTTTGTCCATGCAAGAGCCTTTTCAAACTCTTCCTTATCATATATACCCTCACTCATTCTGCGGATAAGCTCAACCTCATCAACAGATTCAACGCGCATGCCGAGGTACTCCTCGATAAACGCGGGGTCAATGATAGAACCGCCGATACCCATACATACAGAGCCTATCTGAAGGTATGAATTACCGCGCATTGAAGCTACGGCAATTGCCGCACGTCCGAAGCGTAAAAGCTTTTCCTTAACGTCAGCGGGAATTTCGGTGTCGTCAGCATTCTGTACGTCGTGACCGTAGATACCGAAAGCAGGAAGACCCTTTTGCGCGTGAGTTGCAAGAACCGATGCAAGATAAACAGCACCGGGGCGCTCAGTACCGTTAAAGCCCCATACCGCTTTTATGGTGTTTCTGTCCATATCCATAGTCTCAGCGCCGTAGCACCAGCAGGGTGTAACGGTAAGCGTTATATCAACGCCCTCACGCCGAAACTGCTCAGCACAAGCCGCGGTCTCACCCGCGCGACCGATAGTCGTATCCGATATTACTACTTTGACAGGGTCACCGTTTGAATAGCGAAGATTATCGGTAAAAAGCTTTGCCGCGCTTTTTGCCATATTCATCGTCTGCTCCTCAAGACTCTCGCGTACCTTTGCAGGACCGCGTCTGCCGTCTATTGTAGGTCTTATTCCGATAACGGGGTATTTACCCGCAAGTCTTTTTTCAGCCATTGTTATGTACCTCTTTTTATAGAATATATAATAATGATATCACGCATTACGCGCTTTTTCCATGTAAAAAACAGCCGTTTTATGTAAAAAACATCACTAAATCACGCCGTAGGTGTACAAGATATAGCAGGACATTTCAAACATTCACACTATATTGTGATTTTCGCTATTGACAACACTATATATTGTGTGTTATTATTTCTTTGCAAATAATAACAGCGCAAAGGAGATGAAATAATGAAAATAATCAAAAGAAGCGGACAGGAAGTTGATTTTGACCGTGAGAAGATAGTTATCGCCGTTACAAAGGCGAATGAGAGCGTCATTCCCTCGGAGAGAATGAGTGAGATACAGATAAAGCGTATTGCAGAGGACGTTGAGATGGCGGCAAGCAATATCAACCGTTCGCTTTCTGTTGAAGAGATACAGGATATGGTAGAGGATCAGATAATGAATCAGCGTGCGTTTTCGGTTGCGCGCAGATATATCACCTACCGCTACAAGCGCGAGCTTGTAAGAAAAGCAAACACGACCGATGAGCAGATACTTTCGCTTATCGAATGTAATAACGAAGAGGTCAAGCAGGAAAACTCAAACAAAAACCCGACTGTCAACAGCGTTCAGCGTGACTATATGGCAGGCGAGGTATCAAAGGACATCACCCGCAGAATTTTACTTCCGCAGGATATTGTAAAGGCGCACGACGAGGGTCTTATACACTTTCACGATGCCGACTATTTTGCACAGCACATGCACAACTGCGACCTTGTAAATCTTGAGGACATGCTGCAAAACGGCACCGTTATAAGCGGTACGCTCATTGAAAAGCCGCACAGCTTTTCTACCGCCTGCAACATCGCGACACAGATAATCGCGCAGGTTGCATCAAGTCAGTACGGCGGTCAGTCGATAAGCCTTACCCATCTTGCGCCGTTTGTTGACGTCAGCCGTAAAAAGATAACGAGCGAGGTGAAAGCGGAGCTTTCGGATGCGGGTATCAGTATTGACGAAGCGGCTGTTTCAAGAATGGTCGAAAAGAGACTGCGCGAGGAGATACGGCGCGGAGTACAGACGATACAGTATCAGGTGGTAACGCTCATGACCACAAACGGACAGGCGCCGTTTGTTACGGTGTTTATGTATCTCGGTGAGGCGGCAAGCGAGCAGGAGAAAAAGGACCTTGCCCTTATAATTGAAGAAACGCTTTTACAGCGTATTCAGGGCGTTAAAAATCAGGCGGGCGTGTGGGTGACCCCCGCATTCCCCAAGCTTATTTACGTGCTCGAAGAGGATAACGTGCATGAGGACAGCGAGTACTATTATCTTACAAAGCTTGCGGCAAAATGTACCGCAAAGCGCATGGTACCCGACTATATTTCCGAAAAGATCATGCTTCAGAACAAGATAGACAAAAACGGTGACGGACACTGCTATACCTGTATGGGCTGCAGAAGTTTCCTTACACCGTACGTTGACGAAAACGGAAAGCCCAAGTATTACGGCAGATTCAATCAGGGCGTGGTTACAGTAAACCTTGTTGATATCGGTCTTACCGCGCAGGGCGATATGGACAAATTCTACGAGATATTTGATGAGAGAATGGAGCTTTGTCACAGAGCGCTTCAGTACCGTCACGAAAGACTTACGGGAACGCTTTCCGATGCGGCGCCGATATTATGGCAGCACGGCGCGCTTTTACGTCTTAAAAGCGGAGAGACGATAGACAAATATCTGCACGGCGGATATTCAACGCTCTCTCTTGGCTATGCAGGACTTTGGGAATGTGTTTACGCCATGACAGGCAAAAAGCTGACAGAGGCTGAGGGCGAGGCTTTCGGTCTTGAGATAATGAAAAAGCTCAACGAGTACACGGCAAAGTGGAAGGCGGCGGAAAATATCGACTACAGTCTTTACGGCACACCGCTTGAAAGCACGACCTACAAGTTTGCAAAGGCGCTTCAGAAAAGATTCGGCATTATCAAGGGCGTGACCGACCGCGCATACATCACAAACAGCTACCACGTACACGTAACGGAAGATATAGATGCTTTTGACAAGCTTGCTCTCGAAGCAAGATTTCAGGCACTCTCTCCCGGAGGCGCGATATCCTACGTGGAAGTACCGAACATGTGCGACAATATCGAGGCGGTGCTGTCTGTTATGAAATTCATATACGATAACATTATGTATGCGGAGCTTAATACAAAGAGTGACTACTGTCAGGTATGCGGCTACGACGGTGAGATCGTCATCACCGAGGACGACGGCAAGCTTGTATGGGAGTGCCCGCACTGTAAAAACCGCGATCAGTCCAAAATGAACGTTGCCCGCCGCACCTGCGGTTATATCGGCACACAGTACTGGAATCAGGGTCGTACACAGGAAATTCGCGAAAGGGTATTACATCTTTAATGTACTACGGTGAAATTAAAAAAACCGATATTGCAAACGGTCTCGGTGTGAGGGTAAGTCTGTTTGTTTCAGGCTGCAGACATTGTTGTACCGACTGCTTTAATTCTGCTACGTGGGATTTTTGCTACGGGCAGGAGTATACGAGGGCAACGGAAGATATGATAATAGAATATCTCAAACCCGACTATATAAAGGGGCTTACCCTTATAGGCGGCGAGCCGTTTGAAAAGGAAAATCAGGACGCGCTTTTAAGGCTTACAGACAGGGTACGCCGTGAGTATCCGCACAAGGACATATGGTGCTACAGCGGTTTTACGTTTGAGGAGATACTTGGGAGAAGCCGTGCGTCAGGCGAGAGCGCAAATGCACTTTTACAAAATATCGACGTGCTTGTCGACGGCAGGTTTGAAAAAGACAAAAAAGATATCCGCCTTAAATTCCGCGGCTCGTCAAAT
This sequence comes from Eubacteriales bacterium, assembly GCA_045544795.1. Lineage (GTDB taxonomy): Bacteria > Bacillota > Clostridia > Oscillospirales > QAKW01 > RGIG9041. The sequence goes on along the minus strand of JAZPZR010000091.1, from coordinate 5,241 downwards.
CAGCGGATAATTGACGTAAAAAAATCACTTGCTTCAAAAGATAAACAAGTGATACTGTTGAAAATATAAAATCTGCGTGGTATACTTTATTTATTAAACACACAAGGAGAAATATACCATGGCAAGCAAATTATTCAGAGTAAGATGCCGTTGCGGCAACGTGATAAACGCGGCGCCCGGCAGTATTTGCGGTAAATGTAAAAATCCGCTTCCCTTTCATCCCGATGCACTCATAACACTTTACAGAAAAGGCTCACCGCTCGGCGTTGCGGCGGGATTTGAGGTGTACCTCAACGGTGTCAGCATGGGTAAGATCGGCAATAAGGAAACGGTTAAAATGCCCGTGCCCTACGGCACCTATAACCTGCACGTAGCATGCGGTATGAGCAGAAACTGCAACGATATGAAATTTGTACTCACACCCAACGAGCGCTTTGGCTTTTTCAAGGTGTGGATGAAGCCGGGTGTATGGACAAACGATTTTGTGCTTGAAGCGGCAACACCTGACGAAATGCCCGAATGATCAGTCGGTTATCAGTCTGGGTGTTAAAACGGCACTTTCGGGAATGGCACCGTCCTCTGCATATTCTTTAAGCTTCAGCGCGGCAAGTCTTCCCATCTCGTACGAGTTCTGATCTACGTAAGAAAACTTTTTAGTGACGGGATCGTCAAAGCAGACAACGGACAGATCCTTTGGTATACAAATATTTTCTTCTACGCATCTGTCATATAAATACAATGCGGCATTCGAATTACACGCAAGGACGGCAGTTATACTGCCGTCTTTTATTTTTTGCATAAGACCGTCTTTATTCTTTTTTAAATCAAAATACGCCTGAACGTCAAGTCCGTTTACAAGCATCGCATCTCGGTAGCCCTCAAACCGCAGGTTTGACACCTGCTCCTTTTCAGTTGACACCGCAATATATCCTATACTTTTATGACCCATTGATATAAGATGATTTACCGCTTGGAGCGAGCCGTGAATATTATCCGTCGTTACCGACGGTACGTTTATACCGGGGAATTTTCTGTCTACAAGAACGATGGGAAAGCGGGAGACGGACAGCTCAAGAATTACGTCGCTGTAAAATTCAAAGTCGACGGGAAAAAGAATCATACCCGAATATCCGCTTCGTCTGCAATGCTCAAGCGCCGCATTTTCTGCATCACGGCTTTTAACAAAAAAGGTGGTGACAAAATACTCGGGAAATGTAAGTGTATCAAGTATACCCCGTATCAGCATCGAATTATGTGAGCCACCATGACCCGGAAGTATTATCGCCGCCTTTTTTAAAATGGGTGTGACCGCACTTGACGGCATGCTTTTTTTAGGCGACAGGTGATTATTAAAGGGCGCGACAAAAGAGCCCTTGCCTTGTACGCGGTAGATGTAGCCCGCAAGAGTAAGCTCGGTCAGCGCCTTGGTAACGGTTATCCTGCTGACGCCCCACTCGCGCATCAGCTCCTTTTCACTCGGTATGCGCTCGTTTTCCTTATAGACACGGCGGTGTATCTTATCCGCTATGTCTTTTTGTATCATTTCATATTTTGTCATAAATTAATAATACTATATTTTCCGAAAAAAGTCTACAACTTGACATAAACTTGATATGTCGACATTGTTTTTGTTTTGCTATACTGAGTGTGAGGTGATAAATATGACACTTGCACAGAGATTTTACAATTTAAAGACAAGGGTTGCAGGCCACGAGCAAAAATCTGTTTTCGTGTATACTTTCAAGCAGCCGACAAACGAAAAATGCAATATTACAGGCATGACAAAAGCAAACCGCCGTATTATCGGCGAGCTTGAATTTGCGCTCCATTTATCAGAGGTAAACGGCAACCGCTTTGACAGCGATATTGAAAAGGCGCTTGCATTTCTTGAAAGCGCGCTTGACAGCAACGGTGTATTGACAAACGGCGACTGCGATAAGGCGGAGGCGATACTTTCACCGCTTGAGAGCGCCGCAAAAGAATATACCGCGATACTTATTGCGCACGCACACATTGACATGAACTGGCAATGGGGCTATGACGAAACGGTTGCAATAACGCTTGCCACCTTCCGCACCATGCTCAATATCATGAACGAGTATCCCGACTTTCATTTTTCGCAGTCGCAGGCATCCGTCTACAAGATAGTAGAGGAGCACGACCCCGAAATGATGGAGGAGATAAAGGCGCGCATAAGAGAAGGACGGTGGGAGGTTACCGCATCCGCCTGGGTGGAAACGGATAAAAATATGCCGTCTGCCGAGTCGCTTATGCGTCATATCAGTCTGTCGCGCGATTATTTATCAAAGGTATGGGGTGTCAATAATTTTGACATTGACTTTTCACCCGATACCTTTGGTCACAGCCGCAACGTACCTGAGATAAACAATTTCGGCGGTGTAAAATATTATTATCATTGCCGTGCCAACGTAAGAGAAGACCTGCTTTATCGGTTCAGAGCGCCGTCGGGCGAGGATGTTGTTGTTTTTCGCGAGCCTAATGCGTATAACGGAGGCATTACCGAGCATATCGGCTCTTCACTTATCAAGATATCTCTTAACAGTTCGGGCATTAAAGCTCTGCCCGTGCTTTACGGTGTCGGCGACCACGGCGGCGGACCGACAAGGCGCGACGTTGAGCGCGCATACGAAATGATGGAGTGGAAGATTTATCCCACTCTCCGTTTTGGAACGTTGCTTGAGTTTTTCAAAGAGGCGGAAAAGATAAAAGATGTACTTCCAGTTGTTGATGACGAACTTAATTTTGTTTTTCCCGGCTGTTACACGACACAAAGCCGCATTAAGCGCGGTAACCGCCGTCTTGAAAGCGCGCTTTACAGCGCGGAGAGTATGAGTACGATGGCAAGCGCGCTCACCGACTTCAGATACGACAAAGAGCGTCTTGATGGCGCTTGGCAGAACGTACTTTTCAATCATTTCCACGATATTATAACAGGCTCATGTGTACCCGAAACGCGAGAGTATGCAATGGCTCTCTATCAGCGCGCGGGTGCTGAGGCAAACACGCAGATACAAAACGCGGCGCGTAAAATCGGGCTTGCAATAGACACATCAGCAATCGACGTCGATACTGACGATATGTCAACCGCAGAGGGTGCGGGCGTCGGCTACGGCGTAAAGGACTTTATCGGCGTGCCCTCGACCGAGCGCGGTATCGGTAAAACGCGCATATTCCACATCTTTAACACGCTTCCCTACCCCCGCACACAGACTGCTGAGCTTACGCTATGGGATTGGGTCGGCGATTTAAAGCGTATTGCCGTGTTTGACAAGGACGGAAACGCTTTGGAGTATCAGGTAAAAGATTCCGAGCCACAGCCTTATTGGGACCACAGATTTATCCGCATTTTGTGTAACGTGAGCGTGCCCTCGCTTGGATATACAACCGTTGTTGTGCGTGAAACAGAGTATAATAGCTATCCCGCGTACATTAATCTCGGCGGTGCCAGATTTACACCGCCGCACGATGACATGGTTCTTGAAAACGAATATATCCGTGCAGTTATTGATATATCAAGCGGAAGAATATCATCGCTTACCGACAAAACTGACGGGAAAGAGCTTTTATCGGGCACGGCGGGATTTACATTTATCCAAACCGAATGTGAAACAATGAGCGCATGGCTTATCGGCAGAAACATAGCCGAACATGAAGTAGATCAAGCGCTCGAAATCAAAAAGTTATACGACGGTACACTCACTCAAGCTGTCAAGGTGAAATATGATGTTTTTGGGTCTGACATTGAAGTCACCTATAGTCTTGACAAGGGTGCAAGAACAGTAAAAGTAGATGCTCTTATAGACTGGTGCCATCACGGTAACGGCAAAAACACTATTCCGGTTCTCGATTACCGTGTGGGACTTGCACAAAAGACGGCTGACTTTGTATACGGCATACCTGCCGGAAATATCAAAAGAGGTACTATTGCAAACGATGTGCCCGCGCTCAAATACGGAATGGCGGGACGGCTTTTGCTTATGAGCGACTGTAAATACGGTTATCGAGGAAGACAAGGTAGCCTTGCGCTTACTCTTATAAACAGCTCTACACTTCCCGACCGTTATCCCGAAATCGGGCGGCAGACTGTAAATATTTACGTTGGCGCATGCGACATAAGCGAGGCTGAAAGAATTTCACAGATTACAGATACCGCGCTTATAATACAGCCCTCAAACAGCCACGGCGGTACGCTTCCGCTTGAAAAATCTCTTATTTCAGTCGTGGGCGAGGGAATAACCGTCAGTGCGGTGATTCCCGAAAAGGACGGCATTACTGTGCGTTTTTACGAGACCGATGGCAAAGCCTCCGACGTTACGTTATCTATCTGTATGCAGATAAAAAATGCATACCTTACCGATCTTTACGGCAACAGAACAGGCGATGCCGACGTCTGCGGGGACAGGGTTTTGGTAAAATCAAAGCCGTACGGAATAACTGCAGTTAAAATTGAGGTGTAACATGAAGAATAAAGTTTTAAAATACTACGATGATGCAGCAATAATACTTACCGGATCAGAAAAAGACAACCTCGAAATGACGGATTTCGGGCTTGGTGATTTTGAAAAGGTCGGGCTTTCCATTTGCGTATACGTAAATACCGATAAGGTGTGCGCCAAGGAAATGGTGCTTTTACCGCATCAGACCTGTCCTGAGCACAGGCACGTGCCAGGCGGTAACAAGCAAGGAAAGGAAGAGACCTTCAGATGCCGCAGAGGAAAGGTGTTTCTTTACGTTTCGGGTGAGGGCTGCAAGGAAAATATACGCGCAAATCTTCCGCCGACCGATACGACGGTTTATAAAGAGATCATATTGAATCCGGGTGAGCAGTACACGATATATCCTATGACGGACCATTGGTTTCAGGCGGGTGATGACGGCGCTGTAATATCGGAGTTTTCCACCGCAAACTCTGACGAAACGGACGTTTTTACCGACAAAAGAATCAAGCGCGATTCTTTTATTAAATAATTAAAAAAAGGGGATGTAAAAATTCTCCGGAACGCAAAAAGCCAGAAAAAACAAGGAAAAATGAAACTAATAAAATCCTGTAGAACAACAAAATGAAAGTAAAGAGTAGCATTTTTTACTTTTATGCAACACTTTTCTCTTTTTTATATGCTTTTTGCTACTTCCAAACCTCACCACTCGGCGTACCTTTGTACGCCGTCGGGCAAGCCTACGGCTCGGTTTGAAACTTCCGAAAAATTTTTTCTATCCCCT
>JAZPZR010000090.1:0-2937 GCA_045544795.1 Eubacteriales bacterium | reverse complement strand
ATTTTTTAAAATTGACACCTTATCTGATGATACAAGGTACTCTTTCTTCAGCATATTATCAGCGTCAAATCCCGTGTTATTAAGCCGTGCATACACACTCAAAGGACGGATTCCCGTAAGAGTCCCCCACGGAGATTCGATTCCTGTAACTTTGCAACAGGCTTTATAGAATGAATACTTTACGATCTCTTTATCGTCGCCTTCAATTGCAGATGATTTCTGAGCTGTAAACTTTTTTCCTTTGTATACGACAGACGTGACACTGACTAGCCTGCCGTTTTTATTCTTTAAAGTTGAACGTATGTACGTATTCTTTTTTGAAGATGATACGTACAGTGTTTTTTCGCCCGGAAAAAACAGCATTGACATCGAAGTGATATCATAAAAATATTCATGTCCTTTAACTATTATATCCACGTTTCACCTTGTCTTATATAGGGGTTGAATTTTTTCTCATATTCTAAAGACGTTTTTTCTCCGTGACCCGGGTAGCAAGTTACGTCATTTAGCATAAATAACTTATCCTTGATAGATTTTATTTCTAAATTCAAATCTCCATAAGGAGGAAATGAATTTCCGACAGACAGATTGAATAACGTATCACCTGTAAAAAGCATTTCTTCAACAAGGATACACACAGAGCCCGGCGTATGTCCCGGTGTATGTATAAACCTAAAATCCGCACCGATAAAGGAAACGGTTTGCTCAGTCACAGGAATTACAGCACCATCAAAAATGACTTTTCTTCCGTTGATACGCGATGATAAATTCAATTCTGCATCTTTTAAAAATAATGCATCATTGCTGTGAATATAAACGTTACATCCGTATTTTTTACATAACTGATTTAAGGCTCCAAAATGGTCGAAATGTCCGTGAGTTAATATTATACTATTTAAAGCAAATCCGTTTGAGGTAATGTGTCTGTCGATTTTTTCAAAATCATCACCGGGATCAATTACAACTGCACGGTTATCGTTGCTGTTTAAAATATAGCAATTGCTTTGAAGAGGTCCTACGGGAAGAGTAAAAACTTTTAACATTACAGATCCTCGCTGTCAATAATTATATTTATCGGACCGTCAGCCACGGAGTTTATGGACATGTCCCCGCCAAATACACAGGGCTTAACGTCTATTCCGCTTTCACTGATGAATTTAAGACTGTAATCATAAAGCTTTTTTGCATAATCAAATTTTGCGCTTTTGATAAATGAAGGCCTGAATCCTCTTGAGCAATCACCGTATAAAGTGAAATTTGATACAAGAAGCATCTGACCGCTAACGTCGGACAAAGAAAGATTGAGTTTATCTTCTGCGTCATCAAAAACACGAAGACCGCATATCTTTTTCAAAGCTTTTTGTATTGACTGTTCTGTATCATCATCACAAAAGCCTATATAAACCAAAAAACCTTTATCGATAGCCGAAACGCTTTTGGCATCAACAAAAAGCTCTGCATTTTTAACACGTTGGCAAACTGCACGCATTTATTATCTCCTAGTTCGAAGCACGTGTAACACTGATAACGTGCTTACTCTTAACAATTTTGTTTATAATATAATTTAGATGTTCGACGTTTTTAACGTCCATTGAAACAGTAACAACGGCAGAATCACTGTCGTTTTCTTTTGCGTTAAGTGAACGGATACTCACCTTCATATCAGCAAGTACAGATGTTATTTTTGCCATAACACCGACAACGTTTTTAACTTCGATATTAATTGTTGTGGTAAAGTATTTGTTGTCATTTCCGTCCCACGACGCTTTGATCCATCTGTCGGGATCGGCGTCTATTCCGCTTTTTACGTTAGGGCAATTGATATTATGAATGGATACGCCGTATCCTTTTGTTATAAAACCAATAATAAAGTCGCCCGGAAGCGGATTACAGCATTTTGCAAATTTAATCAGGCAATTGTCGATACCCTCGACAGAAACGCCGCCGTCACTGACTTTTTTCTTGGGCGTAGGCGCGATTTTTATTGCTTCGGTATTCTTTGCCCTTATCATTGCATCACGCACTTTAACGGCAATTTTCTGAGCGGACGCACCGCCGTAGCCGATAGCCGCATACATATCCTCAAGATTTTGAAAATGCATACTTTCACATGCATTTTTCAAAAACTCTTCGGTAGTCGGTGAATCAGGCTGAATACCGTGGCTTTTAAGTTCGGTGTCGAGTGCCGAGGTTCCAAAGGTGATATTTTCTTCTCTTTTTTCTTTCTTGAACCATTGACGTATTTTGACCCTTGCTTCATTGGTTTTTACCATTGAAATCCAACCGCGCGAAGGACCGTGATTTGCAGAAGACGTAGTTATAATCTCTACAATCTCACCGGTTTTGAGTTGATAGTCAAGATTTACAATTTTACCGTTGACCTTGGCACCGGTCATTCTGTTTCCTACGGCACTGTGAATAGCATACGCAAAGTCGATAATATTTGCGCCTGTAGGAAGGTTGATAACGTCTCCTTTTGGAGTGAAAACAAATACCTCGTCGCTGAATAAATCAACCTTAAGCGATTTTATCAGATCTTCTGTAGAAGATATGTCATCCTGAGTTTCGAGAATATTTCTGACCCAGGTGAGCTTTGAATCAAAAGATTCGTTGCTCTTTGAGACCTTTCCTTTGTATTTCCAATGCGCCGCGATACCGTATTCTGCAGTCTCATGCATTTCCCACGTTCTTATCTGGACTTCAAAAGGTACACCGGCTTTTCCTATAACCGTAGTATGAAGCGACTGATACATATTGGGCTTAGGAGTAGAAATATAATCCTTAAACCTGCCGGGAATGGGTTTATAAAGATCGTGAATAAGACCAAGAATATAATAACAGTCATTAACAGAATCACATATGATTCTGAACGCATACACATCATATAATTCTTCAAAAGTTTTATTCTGAGTAAAAATCTTTTTATAGATACTGAAC
>JAZPZR010000089.1:0-1750 GCA_045544795.1 Eubacteriales bacterium | reverse complement strand
GCTAGCAATTAGAGGTATGAGTATACCGAGCATCAAAAAGATATCGAGCATCATATATGCACTTTTTTTGACAGATATCAGCCACGTTACAACAAAAACCGACGTCGCAACACCCGAAAGGGCAGAGATTAAAAGCATCTCTTTGTTTGGAATGAGTTCTTGTGCACCTTCGGTTAAAAAAACCAGCATAAACCCGATAATGGCGCAAAGAACCATTCTTACAAAATTTGCAAAAATTGCGTCGCGGAAATCTTTGGTATAATTACTCGTTTTCTTTCCGCAATATCCTTTTGTTGCGCCGGCGAGCAGAGCGATAAGTAAAAATAAATAACCCATAAATTGCCTCTTCAGATGTTATATCAGATTGCCGACAACCTTTTGAAAAGCCGAAAGTTCATCGGCTGAAATATCAAGTGATTGTGTTTTTTGGGGGAACTCACCGAAAACCGCAAAATAGTGAGTTAAGGCAGCAAGACAACTGCCCTTATACGATGGATGAGATAAATCCTCGTCATGAAGGTTTATTTCAGGGTTGATTCTTTCGATTTTTAAAAAATTCTCTCCAACGGGAGATACTTTTGCACCGAATTGTTCTGATGCTTTACAATAAGCGTCAGAAAGCAGTTTTGTCATACTTTCTGTTGTCCAATTATGCTCGGTAAGTGTTTCAGAACCGCTCTTGCGACCCCACGTTGCATATAAAACTAATCGATCGGCTTTGTCTTTTACAATGTCGATAACACAGCTGAGTCCGTTTATAAATCTATCAAAATCAGCGGCAGGTAAAATACTTTGCTCCTGAATAAAACAAACGTCAAATTTTTCTTTTGATACAATATCCTGTAATTTAACAGTAATGTCATCTGATTTGTCAGCAAAGCTTTCAAGCCGTCTGCCGCCCTTTGTTACGCTATGTACCGTCATAGACCTGTTATTGTCATCGGCAAGTTTTTTAAATATCAAAGGCATGTCGTTGTAATACGTATAACTGTTTCCGACAAATAGTACGTTCATAATTAGAGTTCCTTTCATAACTGCTGTTTTTTACTGAATTGAATAGGGGATACTCCTACCTGTTCTTTGAACTGACGGCTGAAGTGTGAAATATTGTTATATCCAAGGGATTGTGCAATATTCACCTAATAAGCAGTAGAATATGACAAATATAGAATAGCATATGTCATTGTAAAAAATCAATGAATTATTTATAATCGAGTAAAATAAAAGGGGGACGTTGCTTTATGAATTCAAGGGGAAGGGTACGTTTAACTCTTGTTCATGAAATTCCCGAACGTGTTCCTAACGGTCTTGGCGGTTGTTAAACTACGGTAAATTGCAAAAGATTTTAGGATGTGACGCTGTCTCGCTGATAAAATGCTGATTACGATCAAACGATGCACGTTATTATATAAAAGAGACTTGACCGTAAGGTCAAGTCTCACAGAGTGTCAAAAAACCATTCTTTTAATTTGACACTCTGATGTGACTTTCAAAAAAGAGTGCAGATTTCGTGAACTCGCGCTCGTCGGCGTACAATGGTACGGTAGAGAGCGAGTTCGGGGGAAGTGAAGAAACCCCATGAAAATATTGATTTTCATGGGATCTTTTATTTGCTGTTGCGGGAGGATAATATCCTCCCCTCCTACCCCGCCGTATTTTGCCGCACACGGCAAAACCCACCTCCCCTGACAAGTGGAGGCAAATCAGAGTGTTCCTTTTCTTCACGGTCTGTGCCTTTTTTGACAGTCTC
>JAZPZR010000088.1:0-8296 GCA_045544795.1 Eubacteriales bacterium | reverse complement strand
CTGACAAGTGGAGCCAAGAGAGTACACTAATTCCGTCTATTCAACAAACCGTAATTTGAAAGGTGAATTTAAGGACAATCCCTCCGATTTTGCCTACGGCAAAACCAACTCCCTTTACAAGGGAGGCTTTCTGGCAAGAGCGATATTTGCGGGCGGTTCGTGAATCGCCCCTACCCGACAAACCGCAATTTGAAATATTACAACATAAGCATACAAAGTGAGGTAACAGCATGAAGTTTTTTGAAAAATACGTCTCCAACACGGTTGCGGGCAGTGCAAATCAGTTATTCTTCTCGGCGCCAAACGTGACGACAGGCCGTATATTTTACAAAATATACAAGACGGGCGCGTTTAACTATTCGCTCCTCTTTTCAAACATAATTGACAGCACCTTTTCAAACGGCGCCAAATGTCACAAAAACGTAATCTGCGACGAGTGGCAGTTACACGGCGCAAAAATCGGCAGATGCCGCAGTTTTCCCGACAAGCCGCTCAAAGAGGTATCAATGGACGAGGTGGCGGTAACAGATCTCACTCCCCTCACCTTTAACGGAAGCGAAAGTAAAACCGTTGCGCCCGCCGAGTTATTTAATTCAGACCCTATCCCGCTCTACTTTGAAAAGGGCGATTATCTCTGTCTTGAAATGACCTTTTCGGGTGACATGGTTCCCTATCACGAAGAAAGCATCATACCCATTTACGTAAAAAACGAAGACGGCTGGTATTACTCCAAAAAATGCCCTGTCGCATCCATGATAGGCTGTGACAGAGACGTTACGGCAAGGGTCGGCTATATCGGTGACTCCATAACGCAGGGGATCGGCGCACCATACAACTCCTACTTACATTGGAATGCGCGGCTTTCCGACATGCTCCCTGACAGCTACGCATACTGGAATCTCGGCATCGGCTACGGCAGGGCGAACGACTTTGCCTCGGACGGCGCATGGCTTTACAAGGCACAGCACAACGACATTATTTTTGTATGCTACGGTGTCAACGACATCAATCAGGGCTTTTCTGAGGAGCAGATACGGCTTGACATCACGCACATTGTAAAACGTCTCAAAGGGCTCGATAAAACGGTTATTTTACAGACGATACCGCCATTTAACTACAAAGGCGAGAGGATCGACAAATGGATGCGCCTTAACGAGTACATAAAGACAGAGTTGTCGGGCGAGGCAGACTTCGTCTTCGACTGTGTGCCTGTGCTTTCAAAAAGCAAAGAAGAGCCGTACAACTCAAAATACGGCGGGCATCCCGACGCAGAGGGCGGCAGAGTATGGGCAGAGGCATTGTACGAATGCATCAAAGACATAATCAAGTAATTAGTAAGGAGCAAAAAATGGACGAGCGACTGCAAAAACAGCTTGAGTTTGCGCTTGAAATTGACAAGGTAAAAAACGTGTTCAGGCAAACGCATCTGTCGGGGCGCGGCAGAAACGAAAACGATGCCGAACATTCATGGCACATGGCGGTGATGGCATATTTACTGCGCGAGTATGCAAACGAGGATGTCGATATATCTAAAGTGATGCTGATGTGTCTTATTCACGACATTGTTGAGATCGATGCGGGCGACACATACGCCTACGACAGTGAAAACCTCAAAACGCAAAAAGCGCGCGAAGATGCGGCAAAGGAGAGAATATTCTCGATACTGCCAAAGGAGCAGGCAGAGGAATTTACGGCGTTATTTGACGAGTTTGAAGAGTATCAGACTGCCGAGTCCAGGTTTGCGCATGCGATGGACAATCTGCAGCCGCTGATTTTAAACAACAGCAACGATGGAAGCGACTGGAAAGAGCACGGTGTCAGCGCAAAACAGGTGTATTCACGGCAGACGAAAACGGCGCTCGGCTCAAAAAAACTGTTTGAAGTTACAGACAAGATCATAAAAAAGCATATTGAAAGAGGAAATCTCAAAGAAGAGAGAAGAAAATGATGTACAAATTATAGTTTGTCGGGGAGACGGAATTGGTGTATTGTAGGGGACGATGCCCACATCGTCCCGATATGGTGTGTACGAATTTATGCGGGGGCGTCGAGGACGTCGCCCCCTACAAATTGCGGTTTTACGGGGAAAGAAGCCAAGGCTTCCCCTTGGGGGGAAGCTGTCACCGTAGGTGACTGATGAGGTGTTAATATCTTGTTTCCCACCTCATCCACCGCTTATGCGGTCCCCCTTCTCCTCGAAGGAGAAGGCTTTTTGGTGAGCTAGTTAAACCACAATTTGAAGATATGCGAATTTTTACGACAGGACAGGAATGAAACGTTATAAAACACAATAACCTCATTCAACTGGTTGACAATTATTTATGCTATTGATATAATGAAAATGAGTTTTACTCAAAAAACAAGAAAAGGAGAAAACAAAATGAATGCAAAATCCACACGCCGCGCACTGACAACAAGCGTAATTTCGCTTCTCATTTGTGTGGCAATGCTGATGGGTACCACATTTGCGTGGTTTACCGATTCAGTAACGTCCGGCAGAAACACTATCGTTGCCGGAAATTTGGACGTTGTTTTAGAGTATTACAACGGTACAAACTTTGCAGAAGTTACCGATTCAACAAAGCTCTTTAACGACACATCACTCTGGGAGCCCGGTCACACCGAGGTTGCTTATCTTAAAGTAAGCAATGCAGGCACACTCGCTCTCAAATATCAGCTCGCAGTTAACGTTTTTGATGAAAAAGCAGGCACAAACGTTGCAAACGAAAGCTTTAATCTTTCAGATCATCTTGTATTCAAGGTGGTTGATATTGATGAAGCTACTGTTGGCACATATACCCGCGAGACTGCACAGGCTGCTGCGGGCGACGTAAAAGGTCTTGGCGAGTACAACAGCGGTACCAAAACACTTATGCCTAAGGGAAAGGGTGTTGATTCTGCTTGCGTTGCACTTGTCGTTTATATGCCCGAAACTGTAGGCAACGAGGCAAACTACCTTACAGGTACAGATGCTCCCTACATCACAATGGGTACAACACTCTTTGCAACACAGGTTGAGTACGAAAACGACAGCTTTGGTATCGACTACGACAAAGACGCATGGGCAGAGGGCATGATGGTTACAACCGTTGCCGAACTCACCAATGCAATTAACAATGCAAATGACGGCGACACCATTATCCTTGGTGCTGACATTGAAAACGCCGACGGTTTTGTAATCAATGACAAAGACCTCAACATCGACCTTAACGGCAGAACAATTACCGTAAGCGAAGGCGCTTCTACAAACAACCGTGTTTTCAAAATTACAGGTGATTCTGTAGTTAACATCAAAGACGGTACTCTCGTTGCAGAGGGTGAAATCACAAGCGGTGCATACGGTACAGTACGTACTGAGGGTACAGCAAACGTTACAATTGACAACGTAAAGATGTACAGCTACCGTGGCTACGGTCTTAACGTAAAGGCTAACCCCGGCACAACAGTTACAATAAACAATTCTGAAATCTATGCACAGTACAGCGGCGGTGTTGAAGCTGCAGGCGGTACTATCGTTCTTAACAACACCACAATCGAGCAGACAGGCGTTTACAGTGGCGCTGCATGGTGCTCTGTTGCAATCGGTGTAAACGGCGGAGGTAAAGTAGTTGTAAATTCAGGTACATACTCTGCTTCTACTATCGCAACTGACAGCAATGCTGCACAGGGCACATGGGTTGCATACGTTATGAGTTCAGGCGGTACACTTGATATCAACGGCGGTACATTCAACGGTAAGGTTGCAAATACTGCTGATGCTGCAAACGCATGTGGCGTTATCTGTGCTGACAGAGCTGCTGTTGTAAACCTCAACGGCGGTACATTCAATTCAAACGGCGCTATCCTTGATATGCGTAACAACGTAGGTACACTTCCCAACCCCGTTGCAACACTTGCAGGCGGTGTATACTCAGCTGATCCCCGTGTATCAGGTCTTTACAGCAGTAATCTTATAAAGGTTGCAGACGGCTACGCTGTAACAGAAGTTGACGGCAAATTCTACGTTGCAAAAGACGGTACTGTTTTTGTCTCTGACGAAACAGCGTTATCTACTGTTCTTACAGAAGCTACTGACGCAGGCTCAGGCGACACCACAATCGCGCTTGCAGGTGACGTAGAGCTTACAAACGCATGGACACCCATCGAAGTAGACGGTTACCACGGCGCAGGCGTAGTTACAATTGAAGGTAACGGCAACACAATCAAAGGTCTTTCTGCACCCCTCTTTGCAGGCGGTTTTGCAGGCAAATCAGGTATCGTTATCAAAGACCTTACAATTGCTGATTCTGATATAGTTTCAACAAGCGGTCTCGGTGGCGGTGCATTCATCGACACAGCTGATTCAATGCAGGTTATCACTCTTGATAACTGTCATCTTGTAAACTCAACCGTTAAGGGCGAGCGTACAGGCGGTCTTATCGGTTGGTGTTCAGGCTACGCTAAGCAGAACGACGGACCTGTAAAGACATACGTTACAGTTACAAACTGTTCTGTTGTTGATTCTGAGATAATCGCTGCAGGCTCTGCAGGCGGTATCGCAGGTCATCCGGGTGCCAGCGACTGGACATGGACAACAATTGAAAACTGCGTTGTTAAAAACGTTAACATCCTTTCAAACGACAGCGGAAGTTGGCGTACAGGCGCTGTAGTAGGTACTGCAAACAACGGTCACGTAGTTATAAACAACGTAACTGTTGAAGGCGTTACACTTTCACAGACAGGTAAAACTGCTCCTGCAGGACAGAGCAACCTTTACGGACGTTTTGTTCCTTCAGGCACAGGCACACTTGTAATTGATGGTACATCAATTAACGCATAATTTCAATATTACAAAGGACGGTGCGAACACCGTCCTTTATTTTTTATATAATTTTCCTGATGATACCTCTTTTTTATTGCAATGAAGATATCGGTGATGTATAATTGTGTCGAAGGAGAGAACTATGGATTACAGAATTATCGCAAGCGACCTTGACGGTACGCTTTTTAATACCAAGCACAGAATCAGTGATGAAAACCTTTCAACACTCGTTATTTATAACATTGCAAACGCAACTGTTAAATAATTTCATAAAAAAGAGCCGAAAGGCTCTTTTTTATTTGAGACTGTCAAAAAGGGCACTTCAGAGAGCGCAAAAAATTTGTTGTTATTTACAAAAATGTTTAATTTCTATTGAAATAATGTAAATTAAAGTGTATAATTGTTAAACGAGATAATTTTTTTATCTTAAAATATGAAAGGAGAGTTTGGCTAAAATGACAAACAAAACAACAAAAAGAGCGTTATTTACAAGTGTTATGTCTCTTATCATTTGTGTAGTAATGCTCATGGGTACAACTTTTGCATGGTTTACAGATTCTGTAACAAGCGGAAGAAATACCATCACTGCAGGCAACCTTGACATTGAGCTTGAGTACACCGCAACGCCCGACGTTGCAGACTCATGGACAAACGTTAAGGACAGCACTGCAATATTTGACGATTCGGCGCTCTGGGAGCCCGGTCACACAGAGGTTGTTTACCTCAGAATGAAAAACGTAGGTACACTCGACCTCAAGTATCACTTTGGCATGAACATTGCAGAAGAGACACCTGCAACCAACGTATACGGTAAAGAGTTTAATCTTTCTACCTACCTGAAATACGGATTTGTTGACTACACTGCAAAGTTCGCAACACGCGCAGAGGCAATTGATGCTGTAAAGGACAGCGCGGTTGCTCTTGACGAGTACAACGTAAACGGCACAATGCTTAACGGCACAGAAAAGGTTATGGCACTTGTTGTCTACATGCCCGAAACTGTCGGCAACGAAGCAAACTACCGCGGCACCGACATTCCCACGATCCAGCTTGGTATCGATCTCTTTGCTACTCAGCTTGAATCAGAAGAAGATAGCTTCGGTCCTGACTACGATGCAGGCGCACCCTGGGTTGGCGGAAGTGACCTTTCATGGTACACAGACGATTCCGATGCTGAAGTTTTTGTTATTGACACACCCGCAGAGCTTGCAGGTTTTGCAGAAATCGTTAACGGAACAGCTGTTGTAGGATCAACCTTTGCGATGAGATCAACTCCCGTAACAGTTCAGGACACCTTTGAGGGTCAGACAGTTACACTCGGCGCTGATATCGACCTCAACGGTTATGCATGGACACCTATCGGTCAGCCTGCAACTTCATCAACAGATTTCTCTACCTCTTTCCGCGGAACTTTCGACGGACAGGGTTACACAGTAGCAAATCTCAAGGTAACCAACGAAGGCTGGTCAGGTCTTTTCGGTCTTGCATACAAGGCAACACTTAAAAACGTAACAATCGTAAATGCCGACATTACAAGCAACCGTCTTGCAGGCGCGCTTTGCGGTCAGCTTTACGGCAGCATTGAAGACTGTCACGCTAAAAACGTTACTATCAACGTAACACCCAACTCAATTGGCGAAAACAAGTTTGACAACGGCGATAAGGTCGGCGGTCTCGTAGGCTGGCTCGGTGATAACAATAACAACCGCACGGTTACAGACTGTTCAGTTGAAAAGGCTGTTCTTAAAGGCTACCGTGATATCGGCGGTATCGTAGGCTACGTTTCATGGTCAACAACATTTACAGGTAACTCTGTAAAGGGAATCAGCATCACAGTTGATCAGACAATCAACAGCTACGGCTACAAGGACTACAACGCAGGACCCATCTGGGGAAGAAATTCTGTAAGCAGCACAGGTGTCGGTGTACTTGGACAGGCAAATGAAGCTGCTGAAGGTGAATTTGCGGCAACTGCAACGTACATAAAAGACGGCTCAACCATCAAAGATTCACTTCCTGATAAAACATCACTCTTCTATCTTGCAGATGCAAACGCTGAAGGTACGATCAACGTTCCCGAAGGCGTTACAGCAATCGGCGGATACGCTTTTGCTTACAACGAGAACATTGACAAGATAGTTCTCCCCTCTTCAGTTAAAACACTCAATGACAGAGCGTTCAGAGATACCTCTGCCAAGGAAGTCGTTCTTAACGAGGGTCTTACCAACATCAGTTATCAGGCATTCCGCAACGCAACCAACGTTGAATCTGTTGTAATTCCTTCAACAGTTACTTCAATTGCTAAAGAAGCATTCCAGAACAGCGGTGTCAAAACACTCGTTGTTCCTGCAAACGTTACAACTCTTGAGTACGGCTGTATGAGAGATATGAAAATGCTCGAAAGCGTTGTAATCGAAGGTAACGTTACGATCCCCGTATATGCATTCAGAGCATGTACAAATCTTAAAACTGTTATCATTAAGGGTGACGACGTTAACTTTGGTGGAAGAGGCATGATCTTTACCAATCTAGAAAGTGGCAACGGCACTGCCATTACAGTCTACGTTGCAAACGAGACTGTAAAAGATAGACTTCTCGCAAACGACACAGCGGCTAAGGATTACGGCGGCTACGAGATCGTTGTAGGTAACCCCACAGCGTCAACCGTAACTGACGTTAAAGAAAAGCTTGCAGGCGGCGAGGACGTATTCCTTGCAAACGACGTTACAGTCAGCAAAAGTGAGTCAGGCTCTAACGGTTACGGTGCATCAGCACTTTCGATCACCAACGGTCAGACCTTTGACGGTAATGGTAATACTGTTTACGCTCCCGGTGCAAACGGCACGTGGGACAGCGCTATCAACATCACAAGCGGTACTATAAGAAACGTAACGGTTGCCTCAGGCTTCCGTGGTATCTTTATCAACAAAAGCGCAACAAATGATTCTGTTTACCTCGAAAACGTTGTAATAGACGGTCCGGTATACACAATCAGCTGTGACAGCGCTTCAGAGCAGGGCGTTGTTGCTAAAAACTGTACCTTCAACGGTTGGACAAGCTACGCAGGAACAATCGGTACTGCTTCATTTACTGACTGTAGTTTTGGCGAGGGATCAGGCTACGCATACTGCAGACCCTACGCTCCCACAACCTTTGTCGGCTGTGATTTTGAAGCAGGCTATGTATTCGATGCGCGTGCTGCAGTTACTTTTGAAAACTGTACGATCGGCGGTGTAGCACTTACTGCTGAAAACCTTTCAACACTCGTTATTTATAACATTGCAAACGCAACTGTTAAATAATTTCATAAAAAAGAGTGCAGATTTCGTGAACTCGACCCAAAGTCGTATGTGATACTACGAGAGGGAGAGTTCGCGAAAGTGAAGAAATCCCTTGGAAACACTACTGTTTTCAAGGGATTCTTTTATTTGCTGTTGCGGGAGGATAATATCCTCCCCTACTACCCCTCCGTCTCGCTTCGCTCGACACCTCCCC
>JAZPZR010000087.1:0-7846 GCA_045544795.1 Eubacteriales bacterium | reverse complement strand
CGGATTTTTGTTCAATCAAGGCATAAAGCGCAGTCAATACTTTACGTATTGGCGAGCATTTTAACACAGAGTGGGCGAAAATCCGCCTTTTAAAAACGGTGTTCGGATATTTCTCACTACCCTACCATGATACCCCAAACTGTACAGAATACTCAACCTACCGTATAAAAAACTCACTACACTCAAAAAAACACCGCTGTAGAATTATTTTTTCCCACTCTACCCACGGTAGAGCGCCTTTTTTTTGCAAATTATGAAACATTTTTAAAGAGTTATTACATATATGTATGAAGAGTTTTGTTGACAACAGGGTAAAATCCTTGAAAACAATACATAATTTTGATACAATTCTTTCGGGAGGTGTAACTAATGAAACGCTTAATTTCCATTATGCTGATAGCCTTATTGATTTTGTGCTCGTGTATAAAATCAGACGACGAAGGTGATATTGCCCTGCCCAACAGCGACACGACGAAGAGTGCAGGCGATTTATCGCAAGAGGACACACAGCAAGAGCCTGAAAAAGAGCAAAGCACTCAAACAGAACAGCAACCCGAAACGAACGCGTCAGATATGGATAAAACTGCAAACGAAGAAACGCCAAAAGAGGATAACACCGCCAAGCCGACGGTCGAATTGCCGGCATGCGCTCTCACTCTCATTAAAAATAACGTCGGCTACGCATCAG
The DNA here is from genome assembly GCA_045544795.1 of Eubacteriales bacterium. Taxonomy (GTDB): domain Bacteria; phylum Bacillota; class Clostridia; order Oscillospirales; family QAKW01; genus RGIG9041. The sequence continues at coordinate 7,158 of JAZPZR010000087.1, read as the reverse complement.
ACGAGGAGTCTGCCAAAGAACTTCGCAAGATACTCGAAAAGGGTGACTACACCGAAGATTACAGCGAATATGCAGACAATATACGCGTCTACTTCGACGGAAAAAGCGAGTGTGTTTACACGATTTTTGAATGCAAACCGATGCAGTCGGTACGTGTGCGCTCGAAAAAAGGCGAGTACATGGCAGACGTTGACACTTCGCTAAGAATATCCGAGCTTATCAAACAAATCTGTGGATATTCAAACGAGTTAGAAAGAAAGGGAATTACCGATTTAAGTGTTTATGCTACACCCGATTTTGCTCAAAAAGAAAGCCATGAGTACGTGACCGAGCTTTATGATAAAAACAGAGTAAAAACAAGCTCGGCTTTTGAAAGTAAAACGTTTACAAAGCTTTTGAATCAAGTTGTATACGACACACCGCACACCGAGTCAGGAATGGGAGCCCACCCTGAGGTGAAAGTGATTATAAAGCAGGCGGACGGGTTTTGCGTAAGGGGCGACCTTGATTGCGATAAGCCGTTTCTTATACACGGCGACAAATTTGCGTTTTTATCGGACAGCCTTGCAAAGGATATACTTGACGAGATAACCTCACACGATGCCGATAAATCACCCGTAGCGGTCACATATTGGCCCGACATGTTCCAGACAAGTGAATACAGCTTTGTAGGTCCCGATTCAAAAGCACTTAAAAAACTGTTGGGTGAGTTGAATTACGATATGCCCGCATGCTACTGCGTGGCTACCCTCGACGTTGATTTTACCGATATTGAAAATGAGGTTGAAAATCGCTTTTCAAGTGATTATGCCATAGTATTCGAGCGAGACAGCGACAATATCCACGTAAAAAAAGGCGACAAGATGTCAAAGCTTACAACAAAACAGCGGGACACTCTCACGGATATTATGCTGCGACAGTTAAACAGCGCAAACAAAGTTGCTTCGGGTAACATCGACTACGGATTTATATTTGACAGGCTTAATATGACGGTGACAAAGGACGGAAAAACGGCCCCCCCGAACAAAGATGCCCTTAATACTTTGGGATACGTATTCAGAACAGTCGGATATGCAGGTGAGCAGTGTGACTGCGGTAAAAAATACGCGGTGTTAGATACCGTGGACGGTCAGTACAGCTTTTGCACCTGCGACAAACCGAGGATAGCATCCACATGCGGTACAAGAAGGATTGACATAAACACGCTTGAGCGCCTTGTCGACGTCATCGACTCGCTTTTCAAATAGTCAAGTTGCACAATAAAAAAGTCCAAATTTGTGCAGTATTTTCAATGTTTATATGTTATTATATGTAAAACTAGAAAAGTGAGGTGGATTTTATGAGTAATCCCGAAAAACTTTATGAGCTTAAAAGCCTTCCTGCAGTTTTTGCGATAGGCGAAAATTATCAGATAATGGCGCTTGCGCGTACAGACGTTTTGTTCTGGGTGACGGTTGGCGGCAAGGACTATTTCGATCACTCAAACGGTATCGTACGTTCTTCCTGCGTTGCGCACAGAGTAAACGTACCTATGGCGGCGCTCGACGAGGCGAAGGAGTACACGGTACACTACCGCCGCGTTATTGACAGAAAGCCGTATTATCCCGAATGGGAGGATATCGTTTCACAGACGATTCCCTTCAAGCCCGTTCCCACAGAGGGTCCGATAAAGATATACCATCTTTCCGACACACACGGTCAGTTTGATGCGCCCGCAAAGGCGGCGCTTGCATCTCCTGCAGGGGACGTTGACCTTCTTATACTCAACGGTGACATTATAGACCATTCGGGCGATATCAAAAACTTCGATCTTATCTACAATCTCTGCGCGGCTATCACAGGCGGCAGCCGTCCTGTTATCTTCTCGCGCGGTAACCACGACACACGCGGTTTCTACGCAGAAAATATTGCGGAGTACACGCCTACCGACCGCGGTGACTCATACTTTACCTTCCGCCTCGGCAGGATCTGGGGTGTCGTTCTTGACCAGGGTGAAGACAAGCACGATGACAACGTTTCCTACACAGGTCCTTACGGCGCTATTGCCTGCACCTTCTTCAGAGAGCAGGAGACGGAGTTTTTACGCAAGGTAGTTGCAAACGCCGACAAGGAGTACAACGCTCCGGGTGTTGAATACAGACTTGTAGTCGGTCACTGCATCTGCTCACACACAGGTAATTACCCCTTCAACGTTGACGAGGAGATACTCAAGGAGTGGGGCGACATCTTAAAGGACGAGATACATCCGCAGCTTTATATCGCAGGTCATCACCACAGCACCTCTATCCACTATCCCGGCGGCGGTCTTGACCAGAAGGGCAATCAGTGCTGTCCCGTAATCATCGGCTCACGCGGTTACAAGACGGAAGATAAGAGACGTCTTCACTACGGCGCATCAATCGTGCTTGACGGTCTCAAGGCTGACGTTAAGTTCAACAACGGCGACGGTGAGATACACGAAAACTCGGCAGTCCTCGATTTAATTAAATAAATAATCATTCCTCTCTGTTTACAGAGGGGAATTTTTTTGTTATACTTTAATAAAGGAAACAAAACGAGGTGATAATATGGCAGGACCGGGTGTTGGAAGCGGTCTTCCCTACGGAGGCAGGCGCGCAATAGGGCGCACGCTTACCGATGAAGAAAAAAAGAATATGCCAAAGATTACAAAGGCGTTTGTAAAGCGTATACTCTCCTATCTTGCGCCGTATAAATGGAAGCTGTGCATAGTTTTTATAACCATCGTACTGTCGTCGGCGCTCGGCGTGCTTCCAAGCATGCTGACGGGTAAAATGATAGACGAGGGTCTTTACAAAGGTGACATCCCGCTTCTTGTAAAGCTGATACTTGCCGCTCTCGGCGTGCTTATTTTGTCAAATCTCATAAGCGTTATCGAGACATACGTGAACTCATGGGTATCACAGCATATCAGCTTTGACATGCGCAATCAGATGTATGCGCACTTACAAAAAATGCCGCAGAGCTTTTTTACCGCCAACCAGCAGGGTGATATCATAACAAGAATGACAAGTGATATCAGCGGTGTGCAGAGCGTAATATCGGGTACGATGACGAGCATTTTTTCAAACGTCTGTACCATTATAATAACGGCAATCGCGCTCTTTCAGAAAAATCTGCTTCTTGCGGCTGTCGGTCTTGTTATGGTCCCGCTTATGTCGATACCGACTGTCAGCGTCGGCAAAAAGCGGTGGAAGATAGCCTCTCTTGCGCAGGAACAGCACGATAAGATGAATCAGCATCTTAACGAGACGCTGTCGGTCAGCGGTCAGCAGCTGACAAAGCTTTTTACAAAGGAAAAGCAACAGTATAACGACTACGTTGAGGTAAACCGCAAAAATGCCGAGCTTACCATCCGCGAAAGAATGGCGGGCATGTGGTTCTGGCGGGCGATGAGCATTTTTACAGGCATGGGTCCGCTTCTCATATACCTTGTGGGCGGTCTTATCATGGTACACTCCAAAAACAGCACGCTCACGGTCGGTGATATAACGGTGGTAGTCACCCTTCTTAACAGGCTTTACCGCCCTGTCGATCAGCTTTTCGGTATTCAGGTGGACGTGGTGCGTTCAATGGCTCTTTTTGAACGTCTTTTTGAGTATTACGACATGGAGCCTGAGATAAAATCACCCGAAAACCCCGTCACCCCCGCAAAAACGGAGGGCGTTGTGGAGTTTTGTAACGTCAGCTTTCAGTACACGCCCGAAAGGGAGATCCTCAAAAACGTAAGCTTTAAGATTCCGCTTGGAAAAACGGTCGCAATAGTCGGCGCTTCGGGCGCGGGCAAGTCGACGGTCGCAAGCCTTATTCCCCGACTTTACGACGTGTGTGAAGGAAAGGTCACCTTTGACGGTGTTGACGTAAGAGAGCTTGAGCTTGAGTATCTTCGCAAAAACATCAGTGTCGTCACGCAGGAAAGCTATCTTTTTAACGCGTCTGTCAGGGAAAATCTGCTTTTTGCAAAGTCGGACGCAACGGATGAGGAAATTATAACCGCCTGCAAAAAGGCGAACATTCATGATTTTATAATATCACTCCCCGACGGGTACGATACGCTTGTGGGCAACCGCGGTTTCAAGCTGTCGGGCGGTGAAAAGCAGAGGGTATCTATCGCACGCGCGATGCTGAAAAACCCCGCCATGCTCATTCTTGACGAGGCGACAAGCTCTCTTGACAGTATCAGCGAGCATGCGATACAGCAGGCTATCACTCCGCTTCTTGCGGGCAGGACAAGTCTTGTTATTGCGCACAGGCTGTCAACTGTTATGATGGCGGACGAGATAATCGTACTCGATGGCGGTAAAATCGTCGAGCGCGGAACACATAACGAGCTTCTGCAAAACAGCGGTGTGTATAAACAGCTTTACGAAACACAGTTTTTAACGGTATTAAATGAAGAAAAACAGTAACATAATCAAAATGCTGCCTGTAATTGCGGCTCTTGCGTGGCCGACCATGCTTGAACAGCTTATGCAGACGGCAGTACAGTACATAGATACGGCAATGGTAGGGTCACTGGGCACCGCGGCAACGGCGGCGGTAGGCTCGACCACCACGATAAACTGGCTTGTAAACTCAAGTATATCGGCGCTCGGTGTCGGATTTCTCGCTTACATAGCGAAGGCTATCGGCGCAGGCGAAAGGGAAAAGGCAAAAAAGGCATCGGGACAGGCGGTGCTTGCGGTGATCGTCGTCGGTATATTTTTCACGATGCTGACGCTTGCACTCTCCCCCTTCGTGCCAAAATGGATGCAGGTGGATGAGAGTATACAAAAGACCGCCTCGCAGTATTTCTTTATACTGTACACGCCCATGCTTGCAAGGACGGCAACCTCGATACTCGGTATGGTGCTGAGGTCTGCGGGTGACACCAAAACGCCGATGCTTATCAGCATCTACGTAAATATTATAAATATAGTACTCAACTTTTTACTGATATACCCCACACGGCAGATATTCGGTATCACGGTACTCGGCGCGGGGCTGGGTGTTATCGGCGCGGCTGCTGCATCGGCGGTCTCGTTTGTTTTCGGCGGTATCGCGATAACGGTCTGTCTTTACAGACATCCCGAAATATCACCGAGGGGACAGAAGATATCGCCCGACGGCGAGGTGTTAAGACCCTGTCTTAAGGTGGCGCTTCCCAACATGCTTCAGCGCTTTGGCACTTCCCTCGGCTACGTTGCATTTGCCGCGATGATAAATTCTTTGGGTGAGGCGGCAACGGCGGCGCACACGATTGCGAACACTGTCGAAAGCGCGTTTTATATCCCCGGCTACGGCATGCAGACAGCATCCGCCACCCTTGCGGGTAACGCATACGGCGCGGGCGATAAAAAGAGGATGAAATATCTGGCGCGTGCAAGTATACTTATTGAAACGGTGCTGATGTGCATATCGGGCGGACTGCTCTTTGCATTTGCGCCCGCTATGGTAAGCCTTTTTTCAAAAACGGAAGAAATTATCCTGCTCGGCAGTACGGTGCTCCGCATGGTCGCACTTTCCGAGCCGTTTTACGGAATCTCCATCGTACTTGAGGGTATGATGCAGGGTGTAGGATGCACAAAAGTACCCTTTGCATTCAATATTATCGGCATGTGGGGCGTGCGCATTGTAGGTACCTTTATCTGTATCACCTTTTTTGAGGGCACGCTCGTATCTGCATGGGGCTGTATGATAGCGCATAACCTGCTGCTCTTTGCCATGTTTCTCGTATACTACCTTTCAAATAAATGGAATCCTATTAAGACATAAAAAAATCGTGGAAGTATAATTCCACGATTTTTTCGTTAATGTTTTTTCACACCTTCAAATTGTGGTTTTGCGGGATGAAAAGCCTCCCTTGCCTAAAGGGAGGGGGACCGTCGAAGACGGTGGAGGGATTTAGTTTTTACGTAAAATGTTAAGAGAATACAAGATTTTTTGCGTCTTTGAATCCCTCAGTCTCGCATACGCTCGACAGCTCCCTTTAGGCAAGGGAGCCTAAGATTAGTCCACCGACAAAATCACAATTATCTTTTTCCCTCCATCTGACGAGGGAGGTGGCATTTTAGCAAGAAAATGCCGAAGGGATTGAAATCTTGATTTTAATTTTTTATAATAATAATGAAATGCTTGAGGAGGATAAACATTTATGAGTGAAAATACCATTTATGCATTGATTTGGATTTTATTTATGGCTTTTGTAGCTATTCCGCTGGTGATAATATTAGTTAGCGTAGAAAAAGCAAAAAGAAGAAAACGAATTGAAGAATATAAGAATACTACCTATTTTAAATCTACAGGAGTACCTTACGATTATTTGTTCAAAGACAAAGGTAAATATGGCGAATATATGATATATAAAATTTTATCAGGTTTTGAAACAGATGGGGCACGTTTCTTATTTAACGTATATTTGCCTAAAAAAGATAACACAACAACTGAACTCGATGTTGTAATGATTTACAAGAAATTTGTCGTTGTGTTTGAAAGTAAAAATTACGGTGGCTGGATTTATGGCGATGAGAAAAAAACATGGTGGTATCAAACCTTTAAAAACGGACACAAAGAGAAGTTTTATAATCCAATAATGCAAAATAAGACGCATATATCGAGCATTAAAGAGGTATTAGGGAAGGATACACTCATTTTGTCGTATATTGTTTTTTCTGATGACTGCGTTTTTAAGAATATAAATAACTCATGCACTGAAGCAGGAATAATACAAAGAAAACACCTTTGGAATACGATAAATCATGCATGTAACTGTATTCCAAAAGAAAGCATTACATTGACGGAAATTGCTTCGATTTATTATACTCTTTTACCGTATATGAGAGTAGATAATCAGGTGAAAATGCAACATATAGATAATATAAACAAAAAAATAAAATGAATTAAACTTACCTTTCTATAAAGAATCGACATCCTTTCGGATGTCGATTTTACTTTTATGTAATCTAATTTAATTGTAGTTTATCGGAATGGTAAAATTGCTTGAACCGCAAAATTCGTACCCACAAAACACAGCTCCCTCTGACGAGGGAGCTGTCACCGAAGGTGACTGAGGGAGAGAAAAGCATAGGAATTACTGCTATTTTGGTCTCTCCCTCCGTCTTTTGCCTACGGCAAAATCCACCTCCCTCATCAGATGGAGGC
>JAZPZR010000086.1:0-28952 GCA_045544795.1 Eubacteriales bacterium | reverse complement strand
ATTTGAGGTGCCGAGGGTCATAGTCGATGCAGGACACAACAAGGACGGCGTTGAACAGTTGATAAGCACGCTCAAAGCGGACGACAGAATTGACGGGCTTACCGTTATATTCGGTATGCTTAAAGATAAGGCATATCAGTTTGCAATACGTGAAATCGCTTCACTTGCCACAAGAATGATATGTGTAAAGCCTGACAGCCCGCGCGCGCTTTCATCGTTTGATATGAAAAATATTGCCGAGATGTACTGTGATGAGTGCTACGGCTATGATGATGCAAGGGATGCGGTAGATAAAGCGCTTGAAACCGTAGGTGAAAACGAGACGATACTTGTATGCGGTTCATTTTATATAATTGAAAAAGTGGTAAAAGAGTTAAACGCACGACTTTAAACTACAAATTATTTATAAGACTTTCTGTTATTATGACAGAAAGTCTTTTTTATTTGCCGGAGGCGGAAATGAACGTTGAATTCAAATTAAGAGAGGGTTGCTTACGCATACTGTTAAAGGGCGAGATCGACCACCACACAGCAAAAGATATATGCAAAATTTGTGATCTGCACATAATAAACGAAAGACCGCACACGGTGCTGATTGATTTTTCATTCGTTACTTTTATGGACAGTTCGGGTCTTGCAGTAGTTGTCGGAAGAAAGCGGACGTGCTGTAAAACAGGTGCAAAAATTTATATTGTAAACATCAGCGGACACCCCGAAAAGATACTGCGCATGGCAGGTGCGGACAGGCTGATAGAATTTGCGGAGGATTCAGATGAAGAGTGATAACTGTATTAAAATCGAATTTTTATCAAAATCGTGTAACGAAGGCTTTGCGCGTGTTGCTATAGCGGCACTTGCATCGCAGAGTGACCCGACGCTTGAGGAGATAAGCGAAATAAAAACTGCGGTAAGCGAGGCTGTTACAAACGCGATCGTACACGGATACTGCGACAAAGAGGGCGTTATATACATAACTGCAAGGCTAAAAAAAGGAAAGCTCACCGTAACAGTACGGGATAAAGGCTGTGGAATCGAAAACATAGAAAAAGCGCGGGAACCGATGTTTACAACAGGCAATGAAAACGAGCGCTCGGGAATGGGCTTTACCATAATGGAGTCGTTTATGGACAAGGTTACGGTGCGTTCAGAAATAGGACGCGGTACAAAGGTTACAATGGTAAAACAGCTTACCGACAGTGAAAACGGAGATATAAATGGCATCTGTAATTGATGAAGAAAAGCTTGTAACCGACAATATGGGACTTATCAGTATGGCGGTAAAGAGGTATATCGGCTTTGGAGTTGATTACGAGGACCTGTTTCAGATAGGCGCCGTGGGGCTTGTAAAGGCAGCAAAGGCGTTTGACAGGAGCAAAAACCTGAAATTTTCCACCTATGCCGTAGCAAAGATAATCGGTGAGATAAAGACTTATCTTCGCGATAACGGGGAAATCAAAATACCCAGAAGTGTAAAAGAGCAGAAATTCAAAATTGAAAAGGCGCACTCACAGCTGTTAAAAGAGCTTGGACGTGAACCGAAGATCTCGGAGATCTCTCAATACACCGGCATACCGCCTGAAGATATAATATATGCACTTGATGCAACACAGGCAACCGTATCTCTTGACCTTCCGCCCGATGAAGGCGGAATAACAGTCTGCTCCGATGCAAAAGAGGACGAAACACTCGATAAAATAATGGTGTCGCAAATGCTGTCCTCTTTACCGCCCGATGAAAGAAGGCTTATAGTTCTGCGCTTTTTTGCTGATAAAACACAGGCGGAAATATCAAGGGCACTCGGTATATCGCAGGTCCAGGTATCAAGAATGGAAAAACGAATCCTTGAAAAATTAAGAAAAGATGCGGCACAAAATTAGCACTCTAATGTAAAGAGTGCTAATTTTAAATTTTAGGACATATTTTATTCATGATTTATTAACAATTATAGGTTAAACTAAAGACAAAATAAAGATAACGGAAGGAGAAAAACATGGATCCTAACAGATTTACAGAAAAATCGGTTCAGGCTATAAGAGACGCATATCAGGTGGCAAAGGATAACGGAAACCAACAGGTTGAGCAGTTACATCTTTTCCACGCACTCGTCTCACAGCAGGGACTGATAACACAGCTTTTGATAAAGCTCGGCATAAACGAAGCACAAATCGAAAGTGACACGGCACAGGCAATATCACGTCTGCCTAAGATTCAGGGCAGCGCAGAGGCATATGCAAGCACGTCTCTTAACGATGTGTTAAACGTCGCGCAGAAAACGGCGGACAATATGAAGGACGAGTACACGTCTGTTGAACACATATTTTTAGCCCTTCTTTCAAAGCCGGACAGCGACCTTGTAAAAATTTTCAAGGCACACGGAATAAAAAAAGACGCTGTGCTTACTGCACTTGCCGACGTGCGCGGTAATTCAAGAGTTACAAATCAAAACCCTGAGGACACCTATGATGCGCTTGCAAAATACGGCACAGACCTTGTAAGCCGTGCAAGAGAGGGCAAGCTTGATCCTGTTATCGGCAGAGATGCAGAGATACGTAACGTTATCCGTATACTGTCGAGAAAGACAAAGAATAATCCTGTACTTATAGGTGAGCCGGGCGTCGGAAAAACTGCAATTGCCGAGGGACTTGCGCAAAGAATAGTTAAAAGCGACGTGCCTGCAGGACTTAAAGACAAGACTGTTTTTTCACTCGATATGGGTTCGCTCATCGCAGGAGCTAAATACAGAGGTGAATTTGAAGACAGACTGAAGGCGGTACTGACCGAGGTAAAAAAGAGTGACGGCAGAATTATTCTGTTTATAGACGAGCTTCACACAATAGTCGGTGCGGGCAAGACGGACGGCGCTATGGATGCAGGTAACATCTTAAAGCCGATGCTTGCGCGCGGTGAGCTTCACTGCATCGGTGCGACAACGCTTGACGAATACAGACAGTATATTGAAAAAGATCCCGCGCTTGAAAGACGTTTTCAGCCTGTGCTTGTAGATCAGCCGACGGTTGAAGATACCATTGCAATACTGCGCGGTCTTAAAGAGAGATATCAGGTGTTCCACGGTGTTAAAATTCAGGATGCGGCACTCATTGCGGCGGCAACGCTTTCAGACAGATATATCACAGACAGATTTTTGCCCGATAAGGCAATAGACCTTGTAGACGAGGCGTGCGCAATGATACGCTGTGAGATCGATTCAATGCCTGCAGAGCTTGACGATATTCAAAGGCATATAATGCAGCTCGAAATTGAAGAGCAAGCTATTAAAAAGGACAGCGAAGCGTCTGCAAGGCTCGAAAGCATACGTGCTCAGCTTTCTGAGCTTCGCTCTGAATTTTCCGAAATGAAGGCGCGTCTCGATAACGAAAAAAGCGCTATCGGCGAGCTTTCCGACCTACGTGCAAAGATCAACAGCATAACTGACGATATTGAGCGCGCAGAGCAGGCGCACGACCTTGAAAAAGCGGCAAAGCTTAAATACGGCGAATTGCCCCAGTTTAACAAAAAGCTCGAAGAGGCGGAGGCGCGTGCCCTGTCACACAAAAATGAAAATTCTCTCCTTCGCGATAAAGTAACAGAGGAAGAGATCGCAAGAATAGTGGAAAGATGGACGGGAATTCCCGTCTCCCGCCTTGTACAAAGCGAAAGAGAAAAGCTGCTCGGCCTTGATAAAATACTGCACAAGCGCATTATAGGACAGGATGACGCGGTCCGCCGTGTATGTGACGCTATTCTTCGCTCACGCGCGGGCATAGGACAGATGACAAGACCTATCGGCTCGTTTATGTTCTTAGGACCTACGGGCGTTGGAAAAACGGAACTTGCAAAAGCGCTTGCCGAGGCACTTTTTGACGATGAAAAGAACATTGTAAGAATTGATATGACCGAGTATATGGAAAAGTATTCGGTATCACGCCTTATCGGTGCGCCTCCCGGATACGTAGGTTACGAGGAGGGCGGACAGCTTACCGAAGCGGTAAGAAGAAAGCCGTACTCTGTAATTCTCTTTGACGAAGTGGAAAAAGCGCACCCCGACGTCTTTAATATTCTTCTTCAGGTGCTTGACGACGGACGCATTACCGACTCACAGGGACGGACAGTCGATTTTAAAAACACTATCATTATTCTCACCTCCAACCTCGGCTCACAGATGTTACTTGACGGTATTGACGAAAACGGCAACATAATGCAAGAGGCTGAGGATGACATAAACGCACTGCTCCGCCAGAGCTTCAGACCTGAATTTTTAAACAGACTTGATGAAATTGTTCTTTACAAGCCGCTGTCAAAAGAGGATATCACAAAGATAATCGATCTTTACATGGTATCGCTCAACAAACGGCTTGAAGACAAGGAGATAACCTGCTTACTGACAGAGGCTGCAAAAGCGCATATAATTGACAGCGGTTACGACCCTGTATACGGCGCAAGACCGCTCAGACGATATATACAAAAGCACGTTGAAACGTTACTTGCACGCGAGATACTGTCACGCAGAATAACAGAGGGACAAGACGTAACGGTCGATTTTGAAAACGGAGCACTTACAGTAAAATAGAATAGCAAGACCTCCTTTTGAATAAATATTAAAAGGAGGTCTTATTATGCATAACATTATTTTAGAAAGCAGAAAAAAAGCGACAATTTGCGGTGTAAAGGACGTTTTGACCTATACTGAAAATTCGGTAATTGCAATAACGGAGCTGGGCACGCTTACAATCAAAGGGAAAGAATTACACATTGATTTACTGTCAGTAGAGCAAGGAGACCTTACGGTAAGCGGGCATATCGACTCGGCAGTTTATGCCGAAGTAAAAAAACGCGGCTCTGCATTCAAAAGCCTGTTCAAATAATGGAAGTATCACTTTCTCAGCAGGCGGTAAAATTTCTCTGCGCTCTGCTCACAGGCTTTCACATTGCAATAATATATCAGGCTTTTTCGATTTTTCGCGGAGTACTCCCCCACTCCAACATATTTATTTTTATAGAAGATATAGTTTTCAGCTTTATCGCAACCGCCTCTTGCTTTGCACTACTGTTCAAGCATAACAACGGACAATTCCGCGGATATCTTATTTTCGGTGTCATTGCCGCATTTTCTCTGTGGATGGCTACGGTCGGTTTTTTTACAAAGCCTATCGTCAAAATATTACGACGGGTATTATCGGTCGTTTTATCCCCTTTTTTGTTTATTTTGAAGTTAATTTGTAAATTTTTTAAAAAATTTTATATTTTTTTGAAAAAAGACTTTATTTTTTCATATAAACAATGTATTATAATAAAAGAATGTTGCCGAAAACAAAAAGAAGGGAGGAAAACGGGTGGCAAGAATCAAATCAAGAAAGTCAAATCTATTCATAAATATAATACTTGTCGCCGTAATCGTTTACCTTTCCTACGTATGCATAAATCTCGGCGTAAGAATAAAGAGTCTTGACAAAGAGAATATTGAGCTTGATGCAAAGATTTCTATTGAAAAGGACAAAAACGAACAGTTACAGAGCACGCATGATGCACCGATGGATAAAGAGTATGCCGAAAAGGTAGCACGCGAGCACGGCTATGCAAGTACCGATGAAAAAGTATATCAGATAAAATAAATTTTTACCGAGGATAATAATCCTCGGTTTTTTAGTTGTGCTTTTTGGGCATTATTTATAAAAAAACTCAAAAAAGTATTTATTTTTTGGAAATTATATGATATTATATAGATGGATAGAAAAACTATCCGACTAATCAAATATGGAGGCTAGAGCTATGAAGACAACTTTTAACCTTAGAAAAACCAGAGTATACGAAAAAGATCAGCAGTTAATTGAAAAAAAGCTTACGCGCCTCGATAAGTTTTTCAGCGATGATGCTGCCGCTACTGTCAAGGTTGACAGAGTGAAAGAAACAATGGTTGTTGAGATAACTATTGTTGATAAGGGGATGACCTTCAGGGCAGAGCGTTCTGACAAGAGCGTTACCGCATGTGTTGACGAAGTAATCGACATCATCACACGTCAGATACGCAAAAACAAGACCCGTCTTGAAAAAAGACTGTATCAGAACACACCGATTCAGATCGATACCGAATACGTTGACGAGGAGGACTACAACGTAATCAAAACAAAGCGTATCACTCTTGTACCGATGGACGTTGAAGATGCAATCCTTGAAATGAACATGTTAGGACATAACTTCTTCCTCTTCCGTGATATCGCAACGGAAAAGACGTGTGTTGTATATAAAAGACTTGACGGAGATTACGGTGTAATCGAAGCGGAATAACAATCACACATCATTTTAAAACCGAGTTCAGAAATGAACTCGGTTTTTTACTGTTTAAACTATTTGCGTTTTTTTATAAGTGTAAGACCAACAACGAGAACAATGACAACGACAGCAGATACTAGAACGATCCAAATTATAAGGCTGTTTTCTTTTTTATCGGTATCATCCTCAGCCTCCTGATACACAGGCTCCTGCTCAGTATCAGGTTGCTCAGACTGTTCCTCTTCGGTATCGGTTTGTTCAGTCTGTTCTGTTGTTTCGGCATCGGGCTGTTCGGGCTCTTCGCTCTCAGGTTCATCGAGCACTTTCTCCGACGTTTTACCGTCACCGGAAATACCGGGGCCTGTTTCAACTATATCACCGCCTGACGTTTTGTTTTCGCGTTTTGCTTTTGCCTCATTAAAAATCTCATCAAACGGGTAGAGTTTGAAATTCTCACGACCGGTGAAGTCGGGACGCTCTGCGTACTGTACTAAAAATTCAGTGCCGTCATCAGTTAATATATAAATATGTCCTTGATACTCAAGATTAAAGTATTTTACTGCTACAGCAGTATTGTTCGTAAGCTCTGCCGCGGTTTTACACATGCCATAGAGTGACAGGTCAACATATACTCTCTTGCCGTCCTTATCGGGATAAGAAAATCCATACCCCGCCCCTTCGGTATCTACAGCGGATCCAAAGCCACCCTGCGTAGTTGCAGCGATGCTGCCCTGCCATTTGCCTGTGCTAGGATTAAGTCCAAAACCAAAAAAACCGTTTTTGACAACGTAAAAACGAAAATGAGTAAGCGATATATCATCAACAAAAGTATCAACGTCATATTCGCCGTCATAAGTGTATAACGGTCCTGCATTTTCAAGAGTCACCTCAGGCCATCCTTTTTCTTTGGCAATCTCATTTAATGTATCAAGATATTCAATGCATTCCGCAGATTCTTTTTCAAAAAGTTCGTCTGCTGTCAACGCATTTGCCGCAGGAACCATAATGAATAATAAAATGAGAATAAATAAGTATTTAATATTTTTCATGATAATGCCTCCTAATTGATAGAGTACATCTGTGCTATTTAACTTTTTTAAGATACATTACGTATCTTATAATTTCAGTATATACAAAACAATTTAAGCTCGCAACCACTTTTTGATAATTTGTACATTTTTACAGTTTATGTGCATTATTATTGTGGTTATTCAACAAAAAAGCAGAGGACGTTCAAGCATTCGCTTAATATCCTCTGCTTTTTATAATTAAATTAAAATTTATTTTTCTTTAAGTGCGCGGGTGAGCCATATCATACCGATATCAAGCGCTTCATAAAGGCTCTTCTTCTCGCTCTTTTTAAGAAGTCTCTCATTAGGCGGAAGTGTTTCGTCCGTAAGCAAAAGCTCAAGAGAAAGCTTTGTGGGCACCTCATTTGCATCAAGCTCAAGAACGTTTATAAAGATTATATGAGTTTTTGAAGGGTCACCGAAATAAAAATAGTTTTTACAACGGACAAGCGGAAAACCCTTATAGGTAAAATACTTTGATTTCTGCTTTTTATCTGCCATAATTATTCACCGTATCCTTAATATATTTATCTGTCATTATATAATAACACATATAATTTGATTTGTAAAGAAATAATATTTTTTATATTGTTATTGACGTCATATTATGATACAATATTACGGTATGAAATTTACGGAGGATAAAATGCTTAATATAGATACCCAGAAAATAAATGCACAGTTTGCAAAAATGAACGACATGCAGAAAAAAGCAGTCGAGCATACTGAGGGTGCGCTTTTGATTCTTGCAGGCGCGGGTTCGGGAAAGACGACCGTGCTTATCAGCAGAATTGCGAATATTATATCAAAAGGACTTTGCTATCCGTCAAATATACTCGCCATAACCTTTACAAACAAGGCGGCAAAGGAGCTTGTATCAAGAATTAACAATCTCCTGGGGGATGCCGGTCAGGGTGTGTGGGCTTCTACCTTCCACAGCTTTTGCGCAAAGGTGCTTCGCATGAATATTGAGGTTTTGGGCTATTCCAACGACTTTTCGATATTTGATACCGACGATTCTCTCCGCGTAATAAAAGCTTGTCAGAAGGATGCGGGAATTGACCCGCAGATATTACCGCCGCGCGCCGTGCTTTCACGCATTTCGCAGGCAAAGGACAGGCAGATAACACCTGCAACCTACACAGCGCATTTCGGCAACGACAACTATAACAACGATATATGCAAGCTTTACGAAATGTACGAAAATCAGCTTAAAAAGTCAAATGCGCTGGATTTTGACGATATCATCGTAAAAACCGTAACGCTTTTTGAGACATACCCTATGATACTTGATTACTATTCAAATAAGTTCAAGTACATAATGGTGGATGAGTATCAGGATACAAACCCGATACAGTACAAGCTTATATATCTTCTGTCGCAGACCCACGGCAACATTTGCGTTGTCGGTGACGATGACCAGAGTATTTACAAATTCCGCGGTGCTACGATAGAAAATATTCTGTCGTTTGAAAAATCCTTTAAAAACGCAACCGTAATCAGACTTGAACAGAACTACCGTTCAACAGGCAATATTCTGAATGCCGCAAACAAGGTTATCGAGCATAACAGCGAAAGAAAAGGCAAAACGCTGTGGACGGCGGCAGGTGACGGTGACAAGATATTTGAAAACAGGCTTGAGGACGAGTATCACGAAAGCTTTTTCATCGCCGATACCATTCTTGACAGCGTGGCGGTAGATGACATGCACTACGGTGACTACGCTATCCTTTACAGAACAAACGCACAGTCGAGCACCATTGAGCGTACCTTTGTCAAAAGCGGTATCCCCTACAAAATTGTAGGCGGTATGCGATTTTACGAGCGTAAGGAAATAAAGGACATTCTTGCGTACACCTTCCTTGTGCACAACACCGCAGACGACTTAAGACTTACACGAATAATCAACGAGCCGAAAAGAAAGATCGGCGACACAACGGTTGACAATCTCAAATCAATAGCGGCAGAACTTAATATTTCTGTATTTGAAGCGGCAAAAATGTCGGCACAGTACCCCGAAACCGCACGCGCATCGGCAAGACTTGTAGAGTTTACACGGCTTATTGATGATTTAAGAGAGGAAATTGACAAAGTACCGCTTTCTCAGCTTATTTCTGATATTTCGGTAAAATCGGGATATATCTCAATGCTTGAAGCAGAGAACACAGAAGAAGCAAAGGACCGCATAAACAATATTGCCGAGCTTGTGTCGACTGCAGCGGCGTTTGAGGAGCAGAGTGAGGACTCTTCTCTCGGTGCATTTTTAGAAGAAATTTCGCTTATGACAGACCTTGATGACCTTGATGAAAGTGACGACAGGGTAATTCTTATGACACTGCACAGTGCAAAAGGTCTTGAATTTGACAGGGTATTCATAGCAGGTGCCGAAGAAGGTATTTTCCCCGGACAACGCTCTATGGAGTCGGATGAAGAACTCGAAGAGGAACGCAGACTTATGTACGTTGGTATCACGCGTGCTAAAAAGCGGTTATATATCACGCATACGCAAAGACGCACGCTTTACGGCAACACAAAGTACAACAAGCCCTCACGCTTTCTGGACGAGATTCCCTCAGAGCTTATCGAGTACATGTACAAAAAGGACGAAAACAAGAGCGGTTTTGGTTTTGGCACACAGCCTGTATACATGCCTGATCCCCGAAAGCAGTCCAAGGTCACCGTGTCTAAAATATCATCGACACCTACACCGCAGATCAAAAAGCCTGTACAGACAAGTGCACCCAAGTTTGAATTTGAGGTTGGCGACAGAGTAATGCACAAGGTATTCGGCGCAGGAACACTTTTATCCAAAAAGCCGATGGGCGGAGATACGCTTCTTGAGGTTAATTTTGATACAGCCGGCAATAAAAAGATAATGGCAAACTTTGCAAAGCTTACAAAGGCATAAAAAAATCGGAGAATGATCTCCGATTTTTTATTTTATAAAAGTATTGATACCGTTATCTTTTAAGAATCGGTACGTTTTACACAGTGTATATGCGTAATACTCATCACAGCGGTGTGAGTCAAGGCCGATACTCATTTTAAGTCCTGAGCGTTTTACAATTGCTATTTTTTGAGGATCGTTCATAAAATCGGCTACGTATGCGTGTCTTTTATATTTATGAATCGAATCGTAGGTTACGTTAAGTTCCCAAAAAACATCATTCTCTGCAAGCTGTCTGAAATAACTTTCAGGATCAAATCCGTACATTTTGCAATATTTAAAAAGGTCGGTATGCGCAATACCGCAAGGTATCGGAACATCATTGCTATAATCAATAAGATTTTTACCGACACAACTTTTCGGGTCGGTTATATGCTCAACAAGGCAATAATCAAACTCTTTTATTTTTTTGGGCAACTCAGGGTCAAAATACGGGGACAGCGTAGATATTTCAATACCGCAAAGAAGATGTATTTTACTCTCATACTTATCTGCAATATCCCGAATTTCCCATTTATAACTATCAAGGCGCTCCCCTATCCCATGTGCATGGTCGGTAATGCCAAGAGTGGATACACCACATTCAATCGCCTTTTTTACAAGTTTTTCAGGCAAGTCTTTTCCGCAACGACTATAGCAAGTATGAGAATGAAGATCAAACGGTTTAAAGTAATTATTTTTAAAGGTCTGAAGCGTCACGGAATATGCGTTTTCAGGACGCATTTCAAGTATCACGGGAGCTGTATTTATCCGTTCACTCAGCCACGACTTAAAAAAGGAGGTATAATTTATTATTCCGCCATATAGGTCGGATATTGGCATGTGGTTTTCAAAACCGTTTGCACTTTTTTCAACCTGATGAAAATGATATCCGACAATATATCTGCCAAGCATTGCAAGCCACGATGAAATCTGATATTTTTGTGAAAGAGGGGCATTGTTTCTTGCGTGACCTATATCAAAATTAAATCCGACATTACAGTTGCATTTTTCCCTTACAAGTGACATAAACTCAAAGCATTCCTCGGGAGTACAGCCATAACGTCTGTCACATGCGGTATCGTCCGCTTTTGTATGCATATTCTCAATGCAAAGCGTTTTGCAAAAGCCAATGGAGTTTACAGCGTTTGCCACAAATTCCGCAATTTTTTCAAGGCAATCTTTTTCTGCTGTATCAAGCCTTATATCGGGTACGTGTTGAGTGAGTCTGTCAACACCAAGTTCTTTTGCAAAGGCAAGTTGTTCAAAATATTCTGATTTTGCAAAAGGCGCTCCGTTTTCAAAGTGTACATCACTAAGGTGCAAAGACAGATTATTGCCGCCAGATTTTCTCCATTCATCTACAAGAGTTTTTATTTCGTTTTTATCCTCTTTTAAAACGTTCGGGCGAAGTTCTATAAACTTAATGCCGTTTTCAGTTGCAAAACGTATATCATCCGTCGGACGGTAGCAGGATATACCAAGACTATCCATAAAGTCATGAGGTATCGGTGCATAATAGTACGCTTTTTCAATTTCTCTTGTTTGCGTATCGTAATATGTTATGCACGGCGGCTCGCCTATCGCTTTGTCGGGGTCAAGAGCCTGAAGTGACACGTTGTTTCCGTTTTTTTCGCTTACGTGTCTGTGACCAAAAAAGAGCATTGCATCAGAACAGAGACCTACATCGTCACGATTAAATTTTAGCGGATGGTGCATAAACACTATACTGTTTTCATCTGCATCACGCAGCAGGTCAAGTTGTTCTTTTGCAACGGTTTTATCGCAGTCATTGAGCGCAAAAACCGTAACGTTACCGATTGTAGTTTTACACGGTGACGACATTGTCTTTATTTCATCTGCAAAGCGTGAATCCCGCAGATCGCTGTTGCCGGGAATATAAAAAACAGGCATTGGCAAACGTGATATCTTTTTTACAAAATTATTATATGACGTAATATTACCGTCGCAGGTTATATCACCCGCAACTATAACACAGTCGGCTTTTTTTAACGTTAAATCCTGTATCGCCCAATCAAGCGCATCGTATTGAACAGAAGACATTATCTGCGGGAGATGAATATCACATATAAAACAAATTTTCATTTTATTATCCTTATTAAAAATGCGACCCTTGTTTTCAGGGTCGCATAAATATTATTTGGTTGCGAGCGCAAGTGTATCACGTGCAATAACAAGTTCTTCATTAGTGGGAAGAACAAAGCCCTTTACCTTTGAGGCAGCAGTTGTAATCTCAGTATTCTCTTTAACATGAGGAATGCTGTTCTTTTCATAATCAAGCTCAACACCGAGGTATGAAAGTCTTTCCATAACCTTTTCACGAAGAAGCGGGTCATTTTCACCGATGCCTGCAGTAAACACGATAGCATCAACACCGTTCATGGCAGCGGCATATGAGCCGATGAATTTAAGTATCTCATAGTGCTGCATTTTGATAGCAAGCGTTGCTCTCTTATCACCTGCCTCAGCAGCCTCATTTACTGTACGGCTGTCATTTGAAAGACCGGAAATACCTAAAAAGCCCGATTTTTTATTACACATAACGTCAACGTCGTGTGCAGAAAGATTTTCTTTTTCAGCAATATATGTAAGAACCGAAGGATCCATTGTACCGCAGCGTGTACCCATAAGCACACCGTCAACAGGTGTAAGACCCATTGAAGTATCAATAACCTTACCGTTTTTAACAGCGGTGATAGATGCACCGTTACCGATATGGCAGGTAATGATCTTAAGCTCGCTTATATCGCGGCCCATAACGCGTGCACACTCATTGGCTACAAATCTGTGTGAAGTACCGTGTGCACCGTAGCGGCGTACGTCGTACTTTTCATAGTATTCATAAGGAATTGCAAACATGTATGCTTCCTCAGGCATCGTCTGATGGAACGAAGTATCAAATACCGCAACCTGCGGAACGTCCTTACCGAGAACCTCAAGACAAGCCTTGATACCAGTAACGTGTGCAGGGTTATGAAGCGGTGCAAGAGCAGAAAGCGCATCTATATTTTTAAGAACAACATCATCAATAAGCACTGACTCGGAATATATAGCGCCGCCCTGTACGACACGGTGGCCGACCGCTTTAATCTCATCAAGTGAGTTTATAACCTTATCATCACCGTAAACCAGCTCATGAATAACAAGTTCAAAAGCAGCCTTGTGGTCAGCTATCGGTATCTTCTTTTTAAATACCTGACGCTCTTCCTCGCCTACCTTGTAGCCGAATATACCCATCTCATCACCGATACACTCGCAATTACCCTTTGCAAGAAGCTTCTCGCCATTCATATTGATAAGCTGAAACTTAAGTGATGAACTGCCCGCATTGATAACCAAAATGTTCATTTTTACGCCTCCGTAATATTATATTTAACTTAACTATTATAAATAATATTTTTTCTTAATTCAACTGTTTTTGCTAAAATAGTCGGAAATTGTTGCCGATATTTTTTCGCAGACATCGTTTTTATACTCATATGTAAGCAAAAGTTCGTATTCATTCGGGTTACAAACGAAGCCGCACTCGACAAGTACACAGGGAAATCGGTAATCACGGCAGACGTTAAGGCTTTGCTTTACCGTCTTACCGCCAAGCGACGATGCAAGACTTTCCGCAAGAGGAAGTGCGGTTTCACGCGAGTACAGTACAAGCGCCCCGCTCTGAGCATTGAAATCAGAACTTTCTGCCACGGAATTATGGTGAACGGATATGCTCATATCAGGATGATTTTTACGAATCATGCCTGCACGCTTATCAAGAAGCAAAGAACTGTCGTCTGTACGCGTAAGATACACGTCAGCGCCAAGCTGCGACAGTTTGTTTGCAAGCATGAGCGCCATGCTGAGATTAAGCTGTGCTTCTGTGGGATAGGCATCCCCTCCCGGACCCAATGCTCCGCAGTCGCTTCCGCCGTGACCTGCATCTATAGCAATGGTTTTGCCCTTAAGCGAGTCTGTCATGCGGTAGATATAAACCTCAAGCTTGTTATCACTTACGCGGTCACAGTAAAATCCTGTAACGCCGTTTATCGCAACGGTTGAATAGTTGGAATATTCTACATGTCTGTGTTCTTTGCCCTTGATCTTTAAGTTTTCCGTACCGTAAAGCGAAAGCAGTAACGTACCGCTTTCATTTACAAGAGCGTAGCTTTCAAAAACGGTATCGCTTTCAATAATTATTTTGTCATACTTCTTTTTTGAAATATCAGGCGACGATTCAACGTAATCGCGTGTGAGATGCTCTTTTGCCACCCATTTACCCGAAAGCAAACGGTAGCTGTCATTTGCAAATGCGGTGACGTAAACAATGCTACCCGCACTCAGCTGATAGTTATCCATCATCGAGCCGTCAAATGCGCTGTTATACACGTAACAGTCGTTAAGGGTATACATTTTTTGCATTTTATTGCTTACTGTAATATCTGCAGTTTCAGGATAATCATAGCGCACACCGTCGACTATTCCGTAAAATGAAACGGTACCGTAATACGCATCGTAAAAAACAGTCTGCGGCATTATGATATCGGCAGTATAGCGCGCACGCTTTTCACTGACGGGACTTTCTGTCAATACTATATCATTGCCGCCGCATACTGCATGCACCTCTATACCGACAAGTGCATCAACCTCAACCGTTACCGTCTGTGAGGGAGAAAATACACATTCCCCCGACGGATATGACGAATTACTGTAAAAGCAGTCGGGTGTTTTAATATCGGAATTTTCACGTATAACTGTGACCGATCTTGTCTGATCTCCGCTTGTAAACGTAAAAACGTTTTTACCTGTTGAAAGTGATTTATAAACGCTGAAAAAGCCGCTTTTCGTAACCGAAACCGCCTCGCCGTTTACCAAAAGCCGGGCATTCGGGTCGCACACACCGCTTATTGATATATTTGAAGACGTCGTTTTTTTGTTGTTGGCAGGAGTTGTAATACGAAGAGTGTCCGTTTTTTGTACTACAGTTTCGGGCACTTCAAACGAAAGTGCATTTCCCGTAATAACGTCGGCGCAGCCAAGGATATTGTCACACAGCGTTTTATATCTGAAAAACACGTTTCCCTTTACAGCGGGATAACTATTACAAAAGTCAAGCTGGCGTTTTACCTGATATGCACTCTGCCAGCCGTCCTCTTCACAGCCGAGCTTATACAGTCCGTGTCCTATATAGAGGTCGACCTTATACTGCTTACATAGCTTTGCCCACCATTTTGTAATAACGTCAAAGGGGGCGGCGTTATTTTCAAAAGACCAGTATACCTGCGGGCAGATATAGTCGACAAAACCGTTTTTAACCCAATAACGCGAATCGGCAAATATCTCGCTGTAGGACGACATGCCCGCAGTATCAGAGCCTTTGGGATTATCGCGTTTATTGTCCCATATACCAAAAGGACTAATACCAAACTGCTTACCCTCACGCGACACGGCTTTACTCACCTGTTTTACAAGAAGATTTACGTTATTTCTGCGAAAATCGGCTACCGTTTTAAACTTTTTACCGTACTTTTCGTAGTCGGCAGAGTCGGGATAATCGGTCACACCGTAAGGATAAAAATAGTCATCAAAATGTATTCCGTCAACGTCATATTTTTCAAGAATTTCCCTCACGCCGTCTGTCACAAGATCCCGCACCTCTGAAAGCGCAGGGTTATAATATACGTTGCCGTCAGAGCAGGAAACGGTATATTCGGGATGTATTACCGCAGGATTGTCGGGTGAAAGAGTGTCAAGTTCATCCGCTTTACATACCCTATACGGATTTATCCATGCATGAAGTGATATTCCCTGCTTTTTACATAAGTCAAGCAGGTATTCAAGAGGGTCAAAATTGCCGTCTGCCGAGGTGCCTTGCATACCTGAAAGGTATTTACTCCACGGAAAGATATCAGATTTATAAAACGCGTCGGATGCGGGCCGTACCTGAAAGAAAACAGTGTTTATACCCAGCTTTTTACAGGTAGAAACTATAGAATCGAGTTCTGTCTTAAGCTTATCCTGCGTCAATCCCTGCGACGAAGGAAAGTCAAGATTAGATACGGTCGACACCCATACCCCGTTTACCTTTGCCGCTGAATTTACAGGCATGCAAAAACACGGCATCGAAATAATCAATGCCGTGATCACAATATGCAGAATTACTGTTACTGTTTTTTTCATTTACTGTGCAAGGTCAAGCTCCGCCTCTGTTTCTGTATAGCCGAGCAAATTATATTTTGTTTCAACTGCCGTTAAATCACTGCTTTTATCAAATGTATATGCCGTATAGTCGTATATTATAAACTCATCCATAAAAATAACGGTGTGATTTTTTTTGCCGTTTATGACAAGCGCATAACTAATTTTTTCCACAGGAATCTCAATCGCGGGATGCTCAGTAAGATGAAGACCCGTGAGCCAATCTGCAATCGCTTCTATATCCTCACTTTCCGTGACGGATTTTTGCATATACTCTCTGTCTTTATCAGTAAAATAGGTCTTTTTAAAATCAATCGAGGTGATACTTTCGGCATTCAGTTTTATTTCAGGTCTGAATTTCTTTGCACAGGAGCAAAGTGCAAAAAGCATCATCACAATTGCAAGTGCAGATATTATTTTACGTTTCATTAAAGTTCCTCCACTGATGAAGAAATTATCGCACCTGTCATGGCATTTATCTGTGTTTTATAAATGCAGTTATATACAAGGCTTATATGTGAAATGTCATATACAACCTGACCGCCGACATAGCCGACGTCAGTCTGTATATAATTATAAAGAAACTTTTCGCCGAAGTGCGCTTGCGCGGCAAGCTTTACCGCGCCGTCCGAATCAATTCGGAAAGCCGTCGGATCAAGCGGCATTGCAGTTTTAATAAAGCTGTACGGCTTTTGTCCGTATACCGCATATTCGGGCGATGAAAACTTTTCTATTCTGCCCGTTCTGTTATTTATTTCAACAATAAGAATATCGGAATAATTAAGCTCATCGGGACGCTTATCGGTATAGATAAAAGTATATGTACCGACGTTTTCGCTGTTTACAAGAGAGCTTACGCCGTAAAGATGGTAGCCCTCCTTTTCACGAAGCTTGAAATTTTCAACAAGCGACTTATAGAGCGTGACAACGGTATTATTTGATTTACCGACGGTATTTTTCTCATTTGCAAGAATATTACAGCCACTAAGCGCTAAAAGTAACGTGACCGCTATCAGCATTGCACACAGTAATCTTTTCACTTTAACGTTCCTCACAGATTTTTAAGGTATATTACTTCCTTTTCGGTAAGACGGCGGTATCTGCCTGCGGTAAGTGTACCAATGGAAAGTTTGCCGATACACTCACGTTTAAGTCTTACTATTTCAAGACCGACCGCCTCACACATGCGGCGTATCTGTCTGTTTTTACCCTCATAAATGGTGATACGCAGTATCGTTCTGTCCTCTTTTACCTCATGTACCTCAACGTCGGCAGATGACGTGGTATAATCAAGTTCCTCAAGATAGACACCGTTCGAAAGCGCTGAAAGCTGATCTGCTTCCACCTTTCCCTTGACGATCGTACGGTAGGTCTTGGGAATACGGTTAGACGGATGCATAAGCTTATTTGCAAGGTCACCGTCGTTTGTCATAATGAGAAGCCCCTCACTGTCCTTATCAAGTCTGCCGACAGGATAAAGGCGCACACGCTCACGGCGGACAAGGTCTGTCACACATTTTCTGCCCATCTCGTCTTTGGCTGTGGTAACGTAGCCGCGCGGCTTATAAAGCATGATATATGTATTCTTTTTACGGTGAGGGAATATCTGCTCGCCGTCAACCTTTACGGATGTTGCATCAACAGACACCTTGTCACCGAGCACCGCAACACGCGGTCCGATGGTAACTCTCCCCTCTTCAATAAGCTTTTCTGCCGCACGGCGTGAGCATATTCCGCAGTCGGCAAGAAATTTTTGTACTCTAACTGATTCTGTCATTTGAATAATCCTTTTATAAATTGTAAAATTGAAAACTGTTTTTTAAACTGTATATCTATCGGTCGTGTAAGGCAAAGCGGAGACGCACCGATTTTTTTACCGTTTATATAATATGCAACCTCACCTACAGACTGCCCTTTTGCCTTGGGCGCATAGACAAAGCGGGGTGCAAATATTTTTTGTGCAGTCTCACTACCGTTTAGTCTGATGCCGTAAATATCACTTTTATTCTTACACATTACAAGCTGACCGTCGGGTGTAGAAAGAGATATGCAGATATCGCCTTTTCCTGCAATTATGCCGTAATCCACCGACTCAAACCCTTTTTGGTAAGCTGAAATATGGTCATTCCAATCATCAGGCGCGTTAAGTGTTACGCAGACAAGCGTGACACCGTCTTTTTTTGCGGCAGATACAAGGCATCTGCCCGCTTTTTTGGTAAACCCTGTTTTAACACCGATCGCATGCTCATACATAAAAAGCAATTTGTTATGGTTAGTAAGATATCTGCCGCCTGCAACGTTATTATAGGGAATACTTTTAGACTTGCAGCTTACAATTTCCGCAAAGTCTGAATTTTCAAGCGCATGGCAGGTAATTAGCGCAAGCTCGTACGCTGTGGTGTAGTGGTCGTCATCAGGAAGTCCCGATGGGTTTGTAAAATGCGTATTTTCAAGTCCGAGCGAGTCTGCCTTTTGGTTCATAAGTAAAACAAACGCATCAACACTTCCCGCAGTAGCAATAGCCAGCGCAGTTGCCGCATCGTTGCCCGACGCAAGCATAAGCGCATAAACAAGCTCACGTACGGTAAGCTTCTCACCCGCCTTCAGATAGACAGACGAGCCTTCCACACCGCAGGCATCAGCAGGAACCGTGACAGATTTATCAAGCGAAAGCGTCTCAAGCACCACAAGAGCTGTCATTATTTTTGTAGTCGATGCCATCGGCATTTTACGGTTACGGTCCACCCCGTCAATAACCGATCGTGTACTTGCCTCTAAAAGCACCATCGAGCGTGCGCTGTAGCAGGATGCCGTAAACGGAATATTTATAAACACGCAAAGGCAAAGTAAAAAACAAACTGTTCTTTTCAAGATAAACTCACCCGATACATACTATCGGGGAAAAGACACAATTATTCCTCTTCTTTGTTTTCCTTTTTCTTTGTGATAAGACCCGACACCTGATCAATAAGCTCAGGAATTTTTGAAAGAAGCTTATCAACACTGTCAGGTGACGAGGATACGTTTACAAGACGAACGTTATCACCGTTTACAATAAGAAATGCAACGGGTGTTATTTTTACGCTGCCGCCGCTGCCGCCGCCGAAATTATCTGCACCGGGAGTTTTTCCAAAGCCTGAGCCGCCCGATACGTAGCCGACTGACACGCGGGAGACGGGAATTGCCGTAGTTGTATCAGACAGTTTTATCGGCTGACCAATTACACTGTCGACGTCTATCATTTTTTTCAGACCCTCCAACGAACCCGAAAGAACGTTTTCAACATGATTTGCCATTTTATTATTCTCCTTTTAATTTAGTATGCCGTTATTACAGTGATTTATTAAAGAGGAAGTACCTGCTGTGCCTCGTCCACAGGGGGTAACGACGGGTCGGGCAGGTCGATCTTGGGAAGAGGCGGAAGCTTATCCACAGAATCTATTCCGAAGCAACGCAGAAAATCGGGCGTTGTACCGTAAAGATGCGGTCTTCCCGGAGCATCAAGTCTGCCTCGTTCCTCAAGCAGTCCTTTTTCAATAAGCGAGTTAATTCCGTAAAAGCAGTCTACACCGCGTATCTGCTCAATATAACCTTTTGTAACAGGCTGATTATAAGCAACGATTGCAAGAATTTCAAGCGCCGCATTTGAAAGCGGAGTGTTACGGCGGTGGTCAAGCGCACGGCGGGTCACCTCACCGTAAAAACCGCGCGTTGTCATCTGATACGCATTTTCAAGCTTGACAACGGTAAAGCCGCGCTGATTTTCATCGTAATAATCATTAAGCTCTGTTATTTTTTCATCAAGCACCTTGGTATCCGTTTCAAGCGCCTGCGCCATTTTCTGCGCATCAATAGGCTCGCCGCTTGCAAACAGTATTGATTCAATAGCGCCTGTCATATAATCAAATTCCATTAATACTTCTCCTCAAGATCTAAAAAGATTTCGTCACCGCTGTCATTTATCGTGATGCGTTCATTCTTTGACAGTTCAAGCACCGCAAGAAAGGTAGCAACGATATCAGAGCGCGTTTTTGAAAAGCGGAAGAGCGACATAAAGCTTACGTGGCGTCCGCGGGTAAGTGCGCGAAGCACCGTAATGATCTTTGTCTTTACCGACGCTATCTGTCTGCCGACGATTCCCTTGAAGTTGTTTATGGGAGAGGTGGTCAGATACTCATAGCGCTGACGGGCAGAACGATATGCGTCTGCAAGTCGGTCGGGAAGATATACCCTTGTATGCTTTTTGTCAAACTCCATAACCGTCATGGGTCGTGTATAGGTAATACCCGCTTTTTTGTTAAGCTCGCGCATCGGCTCAAGAACCGTCTTATAGCGTTTATATTCTGCAAGCGCCTGTGCAAGCTTTTCACGCGGGTCTTCCTCCTCTTCCTCAAGCGTGGGAAGAAGCATTTTTGATTTTATGTACATGAGATTTGCCGCCATCTCAATAAATTCACTCGACACCTCGAGGTCCATTTTCTTAAGGTCGTCTATATACTCAAGATACTGTTCAAGTATAAGTGAAATGGGGATATCGTAAATAGACACCTTGTTTTTTGAGATGAGAAACAGCAAAAGGTCGAGAGGGCCGTCAAACACTTCAAGTTTAAAGACGGGTCTTTCCATTGAGTTGCCTCCTAAAAGATAAGTTTAGCAAGTAAATATGCAGGGGTATCAAGCAGGTAGCCGTACGCTGAAAAAACATAACGCTGAACAACAGATATAGCGTTACTGATAACGTCGGTCGCCATTAAAAGAACAAAAAATGCTATATAAATGTAATTTCCGTATCTGTAAAAGAAATTGGCAAAGGGACCGGGCAGAAAATAATTAAGTATTCTCGAACCGTCAAGCGGATGAATGGGAATAAGATTAAATACTGCAAGACCTATGTTTATAAGTGTCATTATAAAGAAAAAGTTGCAGACATAATAGATCACTTTCGAAAACGTTATATTATAGCCGTATTGCAGAACCATCGCAACAAATGCAGTTACAAAGGACAGCAAAAGATTTGAGACAGGACCTGCAAGCGCCGTAAGCATCATACCTTTTTTTGGGTTTTTAAAATACAGCGGGTTGACAGGCACAGGCTTTGCCCATCCGAAGCCAAGAAGCAACATCATGATAAAACCGATAGGGTCGATATAACGGAGAGGATTGAGAGAAAGTCTGCCCGAATCCTTCGCGGTAGGGTCCCCTAGTTTATATGCCGCAAGGCCGTGACAGTACTCATGAATCGTAAGCGAAATGAAATAGATCGGCAGAATATATACAATATTCGTCAAGCGTGAAAGCAAAAGATCAAGCATCCGTTTCCTCCGCATCAAGTGCCTGTTCGATTATTTCAAGCACCTCTTCCTTGCCCTGTTTTGTCTGCGACGAGAAGGGAATGACAACAGCGCCGTCGAAATTGTATACCTGTTTGAGCTCCTCGAGATTTTTGGCGGCGGCTGTTTTTGAAAGCTTGTCCGCCTTTGTCGCAACGACGATAAAGGGAATGCCCGATTCGTACAGATATGTACCCATATCTATATCAAGGTCGGATGCACCGTGACGGAGATCCACCACAGATATAGCAAGACGCTTGTCGCAGTCACTCTTGAAATAATCTTCCATAAATATCGACCATTTACGCTTTTCCATATAAGATACCTTGGCGTAGCCGTAACCGGGAAGGTCGACAAAATAAAGCTTGCCGTCAATATCGTAAAAGTTAATGGTCGCGGTCTTGCCCGGCTTTGCAGAAGTGCGCGCAAGCGATTTTCTGCCGAGAAGACAGTTTATCATCGAACTTTTACCGACGTTTGACCTTCCGCAGAAAATGATCTGCGGTCGGTCTTTTAAAAACTGTGATTTTTTTACCGCTGAAATTTTCAGCGAAACGTTATTGTAATTGGGCTTCATATACTCTCCTGTTTTCTGCGGGCTCTGCAGTATGAATTGCAGGCTGTTTTTCCGTCTCGGCAGGCTTGGTATCAAGCGCCGCCTCAAACACCTCCGCAACTGTATCAACAGCAATGAATTTTATGTTTTCATAAACCGTCCTGTCAATATCTGCAAGATCGGGAAGATTTCGTTTTGGAATAATTACCGTCTTTATGCCGTTTTTGTATGCCGCCATCGTCTTTTCCTTAAGTCCGCCGATTGCAAGCACACGGCCTGTAAGCGTTATCTCACCTGTCATTGCAACGGTATTTTTTACAGGGATAAGCGAAAGCGCTGAAACGAGTGCGGTTGCTATTGTAATACCTGCAGACGGACCGTCCTTGGGCACGGCACCCTCGGGAAAATGAACGTGAATGTCGCGGTTTTTATAAAAGTCACGGTCAATGCCGTAAAGCGCCGCGATCGAACGGATATACGAAACAGCCGCGCGCACACTTTCCTTCATAACGTCACCGAGGCTTCCCGTAAAGTCGATCTTACCGCTTCCCTCAAGCACCGACACCTCAACGTTCAGAAGCTCACCGCCGACAGAGGTCCACGCAAGTCCGTTTACTATACCGACCATACCCTCTGTGTAAAGCGGGTCTTCACGGTATTTTCTCGTATCAAGGAATTTTTCGATATTTTTAACTGTTATACGGCATGATTTTGCCTCACCCGAAACAATGATGCGGGCTGTTCTGTGCATTATTTCACTTATCTTACGCTCAAGCTCACGCACACCCGCCTCACGCGTATAGCATGAAATAATTTCCTTTATTGCGCTGTCCTCAATTTTCACCTGAGATGCACGCAGACCGCACGCCTTACGCTGTTTGGGAATAAGGAAATTCTTTGCAATATGCATTTTTTCAGTATCAAGATAGCTTGAAAGCTCGACCACGTCCATACGGTCAAGAAGCGGACGGGGAACTGTATCAAGCGAGTTGGCGGTTGCGATAAAGAAAACGTCCGAGAGGTCAAGCGGAAAATCAAGATAATGATCCTCAAAGTTTACGTTCTGCTCACTGTCAAGCACCTCAAGAAGCGCTGACGCGGGATCGCCGTGATTATCTGCGCAAAGCTTATCTATCTCATCAAGAAGGATAAGCGGATTCATAGACTTTGCCTTTCTCACAGCAGACACTATTCTGCCGGGCATTGAACCGACGTAGGTACGGCGATGGCCGCGTATCTCCGCCTCGTCACGAATACCGCCGAGCGATATACGGGCATATTTTCTGTTCATGGCTGTTGCAATAGAACGGGCAATTGACGTTTTACCGACACCGGGAGGGCCGACAAGACAAAGGATACGCGCGCCTTCTTTTGACAGGGTGCGTACCGCAAGATGCTCAAGCACAAGACGCTTTACCTTTTCCATTCCGTAATGGTCTGCATCAAGAATTTCCTGTGCCTTTACGATATCGTCTGACAGTTCTGTATAAGTACCGAAGGGCAGGTCAAGAACTGTGTCAATATACGCCTCAATAACAGAACCCTCATGTGACATGGGCGGCATTTTTGAAAGCTTTTCAACCTCTTTTAAAAGCTTTGCCTTTGTTGATTCAATAACATCGAGCGCTTTTATCCTTTTACTGTAATTGTCAAGGTCTTCATCATAAAGCTCGTTTTCACCAAGCTCGCTCTGTATCGCCTTTAACTGTTCTTTTAAGTAAAAATCACGCTGATTCGTATCTATCTGATCCTTTACTCGAAGCGCGATCTCCCGCTCTGTTTTAAGTATTTCAATTTCAGTAGTAAGCGCATCTGCAAGATAATCAGCGCGCTCATACGGGTCTGCTATCTCAAGTGCAGTCTGCTTATTTTCATAAGCCATAAAGGTATAGCCAACGATAACGTCGGTAAGCTCGCCGAGAGTGTGCGCTGTCATAACGTGTGTAACCGCGTCGTCTGCGGGCTTGGGCGCAAGGTCACAGTACTGCTCAAAGAGGTCACGAAGCAGCCGCATATGCGCCTGCTCACGCACGCCTGTAACTGCGCTTTCTTCCGAACGGATCTTTATTGCGACAGCCTTATAATGACCGCCCTCTTTATATATCTGCGAAATACGTACGCGGTCAATACCCTTTACAAGAATACGCGTTGTCTCGTCATTTATACGGAGTACCTGCTTAACCTTGACAAGCGTGCCGATGCGGTAAATGTTATCAACGTCAGGCTCATCCTCCGCAATATCCTTTTGCGAGGAGATGACCATGAGTCTGCCCGCGCTCATCGCCGCTTCAACTGCACGGTTTGATATTTTTCTGCCGACGTCAAAGCTGACCTTTGTGCCCGGCATTACTACAAGACCGCGTGTTGCAAGGAGAGAATAAAGTGTGTACTCCCCTACTGTTTCATATATGTTTATTTTTTCTGACATTTTAAATCCTCTGCTAAAAAATTTATTAATTTATTATAATATATAATATTATATAAATCAATGATTTTTTTTGAACAGAAGGTAAACGATTACAAAAAGAAAGGTCAATACCGCAAAAACATATATAAGTCCGGGTCTTAAAATAAGAAAAACTGCAAGCAAAGCGGGAATAAACAGTAAAGTTTTCGGAATCTTTATAAGCGCAGTTTGTAAAATAATTCCCGCTTTTACAATACTTAGCGAAAAGATGACGCAGATTATAAGCGTTTCAAAACGGTCAATGAAGGACAGTACAAAGCAGGTCTGCCACATTTTCAGTATAGGATTTACAAAAGGCAGATTATGCGGCACAACAAAAAGGGTGAGCGTTACTGTTGCCAGAAGATAAACAGGAATTACCGCTCCGCCGAAAACACAGGCCACCCTGTTTTTCTTTTTTACAAACGGCAGAATAAATACCGTATCAATTACTGAAAAAACGATTATCGGCAGAAGTATCTTTTTGTCGTTTATAACGGTAACTCCCGCCGAAAAATCACTTTCAAGCAGACAGAGAAGAAAAACAACAAGCAAAAGTATCACCGCAAGCACGGACATGACTGCCGCAACGGATTTTGATGCGCGTCCTGAAGAGGTTGCAATTGCAACCGCAACAGCAAAAGAAAGCAAAAGACAGACGGGGATGAATTTATTGTTAAGAGTCAGGTCGGTAACAAGTGTTACTCCGAGATAAAGTGACACCGCAGATGAAAAGAGCGCTCCGACAGATAAAAACAGCGGGGGTCTTAAGTCGGTATCAAGACGGATAAAAAGAATACCCAAAACAACAGATGCTACTGCAATAACAACAGCGCCGACAATGTCAACAGAATATAAGAGTGAGAAAGAAATAATGCTGATACTTATTGTAAATGCGTAAAAAAAGTCGGCTGTTTTTTCTCTCATTGCCTTTCCCTCCTTTCAGGGAGTCCGTCTTTTGATATAACGATGCTTCCGCCGTTTTTCAAAAAGTTCATTACGTACGGCATATCATAGCCGTTTTCTTTACAAAAGGCCCCCAGCTTATCTGCAAGTGCAAGACTTTTTGCCCTGCTGCCCGAATCCTTTTCGTCATGTAAAACTTTTTCGGCGCTTTGCTCTGAAAGGGTGGCGACTGCACGGAGATTTACGTCGTTTCCCGAAAAAAACTGATAGAGCTGTTCGCTTTTTTGCATACAGCTTTCGTTTATCACGTACAGCTGTGCCGACTCGGTATACAAGATATCGGAACTCTTTAATCCCGCATTATACAAGGCATCAGCAAGTGTAAAGCCTGTACCCTTTACATATTCCGCGCGGCTTCCGAAGTCATTTGAAGAGGACGGAAGACACACCTCACATACGGTGCTCCATCTGTTGCCGTCAAAATCAATAGCAATACCGCTGACAATATTGTATCTTGATATATCGGTAAAGGAAATAAAGGATGAAAAGACGACAAACAGAAGTATAAAAACTATAATTACAATTTTTTTCTTCATACCCTGCCCTGCCTTTTTACGTTGTCGGAAAACGGCTTTTGTCTGTAGTTCATTCTGTATATCGGAGCTCTGAAAAAGGTGTCTGAACGTCCTTTTTTGGCAAAAAACGAGTAGAGGTACATTATCGGCACGCCCATTGACGACATATTTGAAAGAAGGACGAGCAAAAGCATAAAGCCGATAAATACACCGGGAAGTCCCAGTACCGTTGCAAGCATCAGCATTGCAAGTCTTATATAGAATACTGCACCCTTAAGGTTTGGTACCATAAGACCCATAACACCTGAAAAAGCAACAATAATGACGGTGGGCGCAGACACAAGCTTTGCATCAACTGCCGCCTGTCCTAAAATTATTGCACCGACTACATTAAGCGCAAGACCGATGCTTGAGGGCATACGCGTACCTGTTTCACGCAGTATTTCAAACACACCGAACAGCAAAAACATTTCAAGCACTATCGGTACGGGAACACCCATTCGTGATGCGCTTATGCTGTACAGCCATTCGGGCGGAAGCATTGACATATGATGAAGGGTTAGTGCCACGTAGGATGCAGGCACTAAGAAGGAAAGATAAAAGCCGATAAGGCGCAGAATTCTGCCTATATTTGCGTACCAGCAATTAAGATAGTAATCGTCGGGTGTCTGAAAGTTTTCTATAAAAAGATAGGGAAAAGTAAGCGCTGAGGGTGAACCGTTTAAAATAACACCTACCCTTCCCTCTAAAAGCTTTGACGCAAAAACGTCGGGACGGGAGGTTCTGCCGTAAGTTTTGATAAAAGAGGTTTTATTATCGCGTATAAATTCGGCAATATAGTTTGTATCACCGATATAGTCGGTATCAATAGAGTTAAGGCGGTTTTTCAGCTCGTCGACAAGCTCTTTTCGGGCAATACCCTCAATATAGCATACCGCAAGCTTTGAATTGCTTTGCTTTCCGAGTGTTACAAACTCATTTTTAAGTGCGCTTGTCATAACACGTTTTTTAACAAGCGAAAGATTTGTCACTATGTTTTCATTAAAGCCCTCGGCAGGACCCTGAACAGACTGCTCTGTGTCGGGTGCTGAAACGTCGCGCTGTTTCATGCCCTTTGTATCAACGGTTATTGCCTTATCAGAGTCACCGATAAATATAAGCGTATCACCGCTTGCGACGTTCACAATACCTGTATCAATATCGTCGCAAAGCTTTGCGCTGAACACAAACACGCCCGATTTTAACACACAATCAATATCGTCAGTCAGCGGCATTCTGCTTAGCGGGATGATAATATCTCTGTTAACGACGTCGCTGTTTACCATGCAGTTATTAAGTGCGATCGCAATTTTTAAATCGGGATTATTTTCATTTTTTATTATTTTTAATATAAAAAGGTCGTCACCCTTAAATGCATTCTTAAAATGCTCCGTATTTTTTTCAAAGCTGTTAAAAAAGCGCATGCCGTTTTCTCCTTTTTAATGTATTTTCTGCGAATTGTTGATTTTTTATTCTGTGAATGATATAATTTATAAAAACAACGGAGGATATGCAAATGATAAGAGTTTTGGTATGGAACGAATTTAAGCATGAGCAGGAAAAAGAAAAAATTGCAAAAGTTTATCCTGACGGTATACATAATGCAATCAAAACATTTCTTGACACAGAAGAGGATCTTGAAGTAAAGACCGCGACGCTTTACGATGAGAACTGCGGTATCACAGAAGAAATTCTTGAAAATACAGACGTTTTACTCTGGTGGGGTCACTGCGCGCACGACAAAGTACCTGATGAGGTCGCGGTAATGGTACAAAAGGCTGTTCAGTCGGGTATGGGCTTTATCGCGCTTCACTCGGGTCACCACTCAAAGCCGTTCAAGCTTTTAATGGGTACAACCTGTAACCTTTCATGGCGCGAGGACGGTGACATGGAGCGTGTATGGGTCGTTAACCCCTCTCACCCGATAGCACAGGGCATCGACAGATACTTTGAGCTTGAACATGAGGAGACTTATGCAGAGCCGTTTGATATTCCCGAACCTGACGAGCTTGTATTCGGCGGTTGGTACGAAGGCGGAGAGATATTCCGTTCAGGCTGTACATACAGACGCGGAAACGGTAAGATATTCTACTTCCAACCGGGACACGAGTCTTTCCCGACATATTACGATAAAAACGTACAGACGGTAATTAAAAACGCGATAAGATGGGCAAAGCCAGTTATAAGACAGGAGATCACCTGCCCTCATATAAAGAAAATAGGTACGGAAGAATAATCAAAAGCGCGAATGAAGTTTTTCTTCATTCGTGCTTTTGTTTTTACAACGTAAAACGGCAGAGGTAAATCCTCTGCCGTTTCAGAGTGTCAAAAAACCATTCTTTTAATTTGACACTCTGATGTGACTTTCAAAAAAGAGTGCAGATTTCGTGAACACGCGCTCGTCGGCGTACAATGGTACGGTAGAGAGCGAGTTCGGGGGAAGTGAAGAAATCCCTTGAAAACACTACTGTTTCCAAGCGATTCTTTTATTTGCTGTTGCGGGAGGATAATATCCTCCCCTACTACCCCTCCGTCACGTCGAGGTAAAGCGCCTATTGTTCCGTGCCTCCTTTTTTCGGCACTCCACTATGGTGCTTACCTCTCCTTTTCCCCAAAAACGCTCCGCATTTTCGGGG
>JAZPZR010000085.1:0-2267 GCA_045544795.1 Eubacteriales bacterium | reverse complement strand
CCCCTTCTCCTCGAAGGAGAAGGCTTTTTGGTGAGCTCGACAAACCACAATTTATGCGCAGACTAAAAGCCGATGGCGGTCAGCTTGTTCATATTATCACGTTTTAACTTCATAGACGAATGAACGTAGCGCTCAAGGGTTATCCGCGGGCTTGAGTGACCTAATATCTCGCTCAACGATTTTATCTCAAAATCCACCTCGACACACCGTGTGGCAAAGGTATGACGAAGTGTATGGAAATGCACGCCCTCTATACCGCAAGCCTCGGTGAACCGTTCTATTTTGTATTGCATTGTGCGCGGTTCGATATATCTGTTTTGTTCTCCTGTCAGCACAAAAGCATCGGGGTTATTGCACCAATGTGCTTTACACAGCTTTGCGGCATACTCAGTCAACGGTATCTCCCTTACAGACGTATTGCTTTTAGGCTCGGTAATGACAATTTTTGTCTTTCCCTTGCCACTATTACTTAAGTCACTTAACCGCTGTATTGTGGAGTTCACCTTCACCGTACCCTCTTTTAAACAAATGTTTTTCCACCTTAATGCACAGACCTCACCAAGACGCATACCTGTGAGAAGTGACAGCATTATTCCGAATTTATACTCGTCCATATCCTTCAGCAGATAATTCACAAGCCTTGTCTGCTCGTCCTTACTTAATATTCTTACTTCCTTTTTAGTAACCTTCGGATAAACGATCTCAATGTTGCTTAAAGACACGGAAAGCTGTTTCTCAATATACTTAATAACAGAATTCAGCATAGTCAGAATATCCTTTACCGTTTTTGACGACAGCTTGTCGGTAAACAAAAGCTCATGACTGAATTTTTCGATAGCGTCAGATGACAGTTTCTCTACAGAGTAATCGCCAAGCCTTGGTTTAACGTGATTTTCAATCACACCTCTGTATTTTACGTAAGTCGACTCCTTTACACGAGTGCGGTTGCGCACAAGCCACTCGTCGCAGAAAGAAGATAACCGCTTTTTCTGTAAAGCGTACGGTAACATTTTTTCTGCCACAGCGCCCTCTTTTTGTGTAAAGTTGTTTTTCTTTACACGTTGCTTCTCGTTTCTATAGCAATAACCGTATTTCTTTCCCTTGTTTGCTTCATATCGATTGCTATATCGAATCTCACGGCGTGAATTCTTGCGCCTAAAGATATTATTATCTCTTTTTGACATGGTGATTTTCTCCTTTTGTTTTTATTATATCTTAATGTAGAGAGAATTGTTTAGACAACGAGTTTCAATACGAAAGCGAAATTACATTAAAAAATATTATCGAAAAATATAAAATTGCTTGTATTTTACAAATATATATGATAGAATATATCTCCATAGAGTGATGAACTCTGTGAAAAATGCAAGTCGGGCTTTTTATAGTAAAGATTTCGACTTTTTTCATTACGGTTACTGTAGTAAACACTACCTGTCAGGAAAGGAGGGCGGCAAGCATGACCCCGCAGGATATACGGGACACTCTGATCACAAGAACAATAACTGTCATTGCAGACGAAGGGCTTGACAAAACAA
Organism: Eubacteriales bacterium; assembly: GCA_045544795.1. Lineage (GTDB taxonomy): Bacteria > Bacillota > Clostridia > Oscillospirales > QAKW01 > RGIG9041. Next base: position 732 of record JAZPZR010000085.1, on the reverse strand, counting down.
CGACCAAGGCAATAACGCAGGGCACAGGCATAAACGAGTCGTATATTTACCGCCGTTTTTCAGACAAGGAGGATCTGCTTTCAAAAACCTTTGACAAGCTGGATGACGAGCTTGTGACTGCCGTGACACGCTGTCTTCCGATAATGTACGTTCAGGATATAGAGTTTGAGCTAAGATGCAGGGCTTTTTTCAATAATATCTGGGCATTTTTGCTCGGCAACAAGGAAAAATGTCTTGCTTTTGTAAGGTATTACTATTCGCCCTATTTCACAAAGTATTCTGCAGAATCACACAAAAAACGCTTTCTTCCCATTGTAGAAAGGTTCAGTCTCGCTTTTATAGACGAGGCGGACGTGTGGATGATACTCAATCACATACTTAACGTATTACTTGATTTTGCCGTAAAGGTACATAACGGGCAGATGACCGAAGAGGACGACTATTCAGAGCACGTGTTCCGTGTTATATACCGTTCGGTAGAGCAGTATTTCAAGGCTACTGCTTAAAGTTTAGGTTTTAGATTCATGCCTTCGGGGGCGTGGGTTTGAAATACAATGCACCCGTCATGTCGGCAGCGGGCTATGCAAAAAATACTGCCGGCAAATATTATAAGGAGGTCATTAAGATGACAAATTCAAAGAGTACCAAGCGTGCCCTGACTATGAGCGTTATCTCACTTCTCATTTGTTTCACAATGCTCTTAGGTACAACGTTTGCTTGGTTCACTGACAG
>JAZPZR010000084.1:0-3879 GCA_045544795.1 Eubacteriales bacterium | reverse complement strand
GGGTTTTGTACTTCCGTCATAGTAGAAGGTGTATACCATATCCTTGTACTCGTAGTTATCAACGTTGTCTCCGCTGATGATGCACTTAAGTACGAATCTGTAGTAACCCTTCTTTGTGAAGTAGTATGCCTTATCGGCTCTTGGTGTAAAGTCTGCGTTATACTCTGTGCCGCATCCGAGTCTGAAATCATCAAACCACTTGTAAGGAATCTCTTCCTCACCGATGTAGCCCCAGTATACTCTTGTTGCCCATGAACCGCGCATGTCGGTGGTAACACCGTTGCCCGACTCATTGAGTACTACCTGCGGGAGTCTCTCGTCGGGAACGATGCTTTGTTTTGTGTAAACAGTAACCTCACACGATGCAGTTACGTCTGTGCCAACAACCTTCGCAGTTATAGTTGTTGTTCCGTCTGAGTGCGCTGTGATAACGCCGTTTTCAACTGTTGCGATATTTGTATCAGAGCTTGACCATTCAAGCGTGTACGGGTCTGTGTATGCAGGCTTTGTGCTAACGGTTAAAGTGACTGTATTATTTTTTTCAAGAGTATATCCACTGTTGTCAAAGAAAATTTCATCAGGCGAAACGGTTACGACTTTATATGCGCCGTCTAACCAGGTGATTCTGTTTTTAAACCACGTGTTTAAATGTGCAAAGTTTGCAGAGTAGCTTTTGAGTTCTTTGACCTCGTTGGGAATTCTCCAGTATTCGTCTTCGATGCTGTTCCACAGACAGTCGTTTGCATGGAAATCATATGTGTTTGCAGGATAAAAATCTGTGGTATAATAGCTGATAATGCTTTCTATCGCATCGTGGTTTTCAAAGTATATTCTTTTTGCGATCTTTAAAAACTCAGGCCAGTTACTGAATGAATCAAACCACGGATTTACTGTGCCGGTATACCATCTGTCGAACGTTTGTCCGCAGTGTGTGCTTGCGCCTGCACTTTGGTCAAAATCCCATAACGGTCCTGCATACAGTTTTCCGCCGTTTTCTTTTTTATACATGTAGATCTGATAGCCTGCGTCACCGTTGTTAAGGATAGTATTTACAAGAAAATGTTTTGCAAAAGACTCTACGTCGCAAAGTGCGTTAAATGCTTCCCAATCCTGTGTGAGAATTGTATAGTTTACGTCATTTACATATTCGCCGATAAACGAAACCTGATCGTCGGTACACACTTCAAGTTCAGGCGTTTTGAGATAGCCTAAAATAACGTCGCGCCAGTTTTGATTGACACCGTTTCCAAACTCTTCTTCAGGTACTTGATTTATTGAAAAATGTCTGTCTTCGTCAGGCTCGCCGTTGCCCGCCATCTCTATAAGATAGCCTGTATCGATTTTTCCCGACTCATCCTCTTCTACGTCAACTCTCGTTGTACCTGTCTGTGTCTGTTCGCAGAGCAGATACAGTCCCATATATTCGCCGTTGAGATACATGTTGACAAATTGATATTCTGACGTAAATTCAAGATCAAGCTGTTGACCAAGCGCAAAAGCAATAGTATTTCTTACCATTGTTTTATCGAAAGAGTTAGCAAGAAGAACCCAGCTTTTTGCTTTGCCTATACCGAACAGATCCTGCTTTTTATCAAATTTAATTCGATATGCCTTTTTGTCCGAGAAATTAAAAGTTGAGTTACCGCGGTAGCGGATACCCGCAACCTTTTCATCAAGACAATAATCCTCTTCTGTGTTGGTGACAGATACCGCACAGTCAACGTAGTTATCCTTATCTACGATAGGAGCGTTGTCTACTGTATTTACGGTAATGACAGGGAAGTTAAACTTGCTTGTATCTATTTCGGAAGTTGAATTGATATCTGAATATTTACCTGTAGTTATATAAATAGAAGCTATTACAAAATTGTTTCCTTTGGATATCTTTGCGTAACAGTAAGCTCCTTTTTCAACCTTGGAAAGGTCGATTGACTGTAAAGGCTTTGTACAACTGATGTCGCTGAAATACTGAATGTCTGAGCTAGAAGCCGTTACTAAGGTAGGCGTTACCGTTCCGCTCATTCCGCTGCAGTCGGCGGTTATGTTAAATCCGTTTATCTGTACGTTGCTTCCGAGCCCCAATACCTCTGTGATCTCAAAATTGTCTGAAGAAAGGGTGAGGTCATAGTCAAGATAAAATGAAGCTGTTGTATGATCGTACCCGTTTGCAAGTGATGTATTCGGAGGCTGTGACCATACAGGTCTTATTGCAACGTCGGTGGTATAGTATGAATGGAAGTTATCTGAAAAATCGTAGAAAAGAGAAGTGTTAATATAATTGTTGTAACCCGTGTTCCATGCGGTGTTGGGATAGATGCAACTGATATTTCCGGTTACCTTGTTTCTGTTAAAGTTGATAATTGTCTTGGATTTTTGGTAATTGGTGTTACCGTTGAACAGTGTCTGAACGGGGGTGCTTTGCTGGTGAATTATATTATCGGTGACGTTAACCGTATATTCAACGTCTGTTTTTGCACTGTTTACAAGGAAAATTCCCCAATAGTTTTTTGTTGGATCACTGTCTATCGCGTCATAGAAAAAGTTGTGATGAATGTTTGCAGTCATTTTTGTGTGACCGCTTCCACCACCCGAGTTGCCGAGTGATATGGGGTTGATTGCATTATTTTTATAAAATATGCTGTTTTTTATCTCTATGTTCTGATCATATTCGGCGGTCTTTGCACTGCTGCTTCCGCAAAAGCTTGAGCCTGTTGTGGCTGTGCCGAAAATCTGGGTTGCATTATTCGCAAAGTACATTCCGTCAATTGTAAGGTTACGGAAAAATTTGTTGAACAGGAACATTGCTGCGCTTGAGATGTTTGTTAAACGTACGTTGCTCATAATTACGTCGTTTTTATTCATGCTGTTGCAACGTGCTGAGAACAAAGCATTTGGACCGGTACCTGAAAAATCATCAACGACAGAGTTTAAAAGTACGGTGAGTGTCGATCTGTTTCCTGTGGGAGTATATTCAAAAGAGCTTCCGTTAAGCGTAAGGTCTGTATACAGTCTGTTACTGTAGTCATAATGTGAAATACCTACTGAGCCTGTAATTTTTACACCGTCAACTATAAATTTGATGTCTGCTTTTTTGCCTGAGACAGCCTCTGCCTGCTCAAGCGCATAAGACCATTTTGCATCGTTGTCCGAGCTTCTTGTTGTACGTGTAATACCTGCGGCAAATACAGTCTCATCTGCTCGGTCGGGATTTAATTCAACGCCGTCTGCCATGGCATCGATCGTCCATTCTTTCGAAGCATTTGGATCAATTCCCGCGTTTGCGCCAAGAATTATGGCATTGTAGCGCACCGTGATAAGTGAATCGTACGTTCCCGGAGCAAAAATGAACACCGGGATATCCGTAAGTATATCGGGATTTTTTGAAAGATAAAAGTCGTATGCCGTGTCAAAATCAGAAAAGTGACGTGATGAATCATACGCTTCTGTAACCTCTTTACCGCGGAAGGTAAAAGAAAGTATGTTGCCTTCTTCTAATTCGCCCGCAGACCAACTGCCGTTTATAACGTAGGCAGTATTGAAAAGAGCATCGTAATTCATACTGATGTCTGCTGATTCGGTTACGGTATCCGCTGCAAGCGCAAAAGAAAAGTTTGAGCATGCAACAAGCATCATAACAATACAAATAATAATAGATAAAGATTTTTTCATGGAATAAACACCTCCAATTTAAATTTAACAGAAAATCAATAAAATTTCAAGAAAAAAATCCGCCATCTTTGATATGCACCCCAAAAGTTAGACACTTTTGGAGGTGCATATTTTTATGGCAAAAAAGGGACAAATTTATAGGAAGCACTCGTCAGAATTCAAATTGAGTGTTATAATGGACATGCGGGAACACCGATTAGGATTATTGGA
>JAZPZR010000083.1:0-6965 GCA_045544795.1 Eubacteriales bacterium | reverse complement strand
CCTTTTTTGACAGTCTCAGCGGGAAACAAGTTCCCGCTGTTTTTTATTGTGTAACAAGTGCAGTTATTTCTTCAAGCGTAAACTCATGAAGCACGGGCGGTGAATAGCTGATAACTCCCACAGAAAATGCCCAGTCTATTGCCTTTGCCTGAACGTTTGTTCCTGCAAGCTTTGTATAGTCGACACCGCTCAGGTTTGCATACGCGACAAGCGCACGCGCGCAGTTCATAGACCCAAGCTCGCCCTTTTTATTTTTAACGTCAATGCCTCTGTCCGTCCAGGTGAAAAGCTCAAGCTGCCACCACGGAAGGTCGGTCGGCTTTTCCTTTACCGCCTCGTTTTCGGTATCGGCATCTATTACCGCCTGCTTTTGCGCATCGGTTTTATAGACCGTTTCAGGCGTGCCGTCCTCTGCAACGCGGTCACCCGAAACTGTGGCGGATACAGGCTGTTTTGTAATTTCACCCGTACCTGCAAAGGTATTGTTTTCACTGCCGACAGCACCCGCATCGTAAACGGTAAGCGTGCCGTATTCGCCCGACTTACCGATAACACCGACACATCCGAGAGCGTTATACGAATCACCCATAAGCGACGTTACCTGTGCGCTGTCGGATGCTATAACAAAGCTCTTTGTATCCTTTTTAACGGAAAGCGAGGACAGCCACTCCGACTGCTTAAGATAATAGCCGTTTGACGCGTAGCCTCCCGGTGTGTCGCATACGATAAGGTTAACGTCACCGTAGCTTGTGTTAAAGTAAAGTCCGCCCGACAGACCGTTTTTTGTAACGCGCAGATAGTCGGATATATACGGCGCAAAATCGCCGTAGCTCTCCCCTGCGCCACGGGTGAATATTACGGGAATCTCACCGCCGCTGAGCGACTGTGTAAAGGTAAGTATATTTTTAACAAAATCGTTTTTGGTATAAAGACCGTCCGTCATATTACCGCCGAGCACTATAACGTCGGGGGTCACGGTGAGTGAGTTTTTGACCTTTACGGCATCTGCGATACCGCCCTTCATATCAGAAAGCGAAAGAATACACAGATTATTCTTACCCTCAAAGTCGGGGAACTGATACTTAGGTGAGCAAACCGTATAACCGAGCTTTGTCGTAAGTCCGTCGTATGCTATATTCTCGCCGTATGCGCCGTACCCGCCGAGGTGAGTGGTTTTTACACAGTAGGTCGCGCCCTCAAGAATATCCTTCGGCACAGAAATTGAATGGAGAAGGTCGGACACGACGTTGCCCGACTGTGAGTCGGTAAAGGTATAGCTTTCCCCGTCCTTTTCAACGACTGCCACGCCCTTTGTCATAGAGCTTCCCGCCTCTGTCATATAGACGATATTATAGGTATCACCGCAATCAAATACGGTGGGCAGTACAGGCTGTGTGGCGGTGGCAGGCGCGCCGAGAAGGTGACGCGAAGGACCCGACGCGAAAGACAGCGGAGAAAGCTCAACACCGCTGTCGGCGGTAACGATATTGTTCTCTGCAGGTGGCTGTTCAATTTCTCTTGCCACGTTATGATTAAATATCGTTTCTCCGTTTTTATCGTAAACGTTAAAATCAATACCCCCGTCACTGAACGTAAGCACGCCCGAGTTATAGCCACCACTCACATAACCGCCGTCGGTAACCGTTTCGTAGGATGCATAGTCATAGCTTTGCGCCGAGTGGTAGTGACCGCCCACAACGATATCGGTACCGTGCGACATCATAGCGGCTCTTGATTTTTGCGAATCTTTTATAAGTACCTGCGGTGAGTGAGAAATGCCGAGGTTATACCATGAATCTTGGGCATATCCGCCCATATTTTCAAGCCAGGTCAGTTGTTTTGCGGTGTAGTTTTCAAAATCCACCATACCGCCGTATTCGTCGCGGTAATCCGCCTTATCCTCTCCGCAATCGAGAACTATTGAGGATATACCGCCGTAATTGAAACTGCCGTACATCTCACCCGTTTCAAAGGCGAGGTACTTTTTGACATACTGCGCGTACTCGCCTCTCGTCTCGTGGTTTCCGCGAGCATATACGACGGGGACAGCGCCGTCAGAGATCCTGTGCGACGCTTCAAGAAGCGTTTCGGTAAAATAGTTTTCTGTCGGCATGGCATCGGTGATATCACCGTTAAACACGATAACGTCGGTACCCTGCATTTTGGTTTTAAGAATATTTTTTGCAATATCAAGCCTTGAAAACTCCGCAGGCTTTAAATGAAGATCGGAAAAGAAAGCAAAGGTGACCGTGTCATCCTGCTTAAAAGAAGCAAAGCTGTAGCTCTGTCTGTTTTCACTGTCAAAAAGCACGCCGTCACCGTCATTTGATAAGACCGTGCGCGAAATTACGGTATAACCGCCCGCGCTTTCCAAAATCGCACGCGGGACACGGACCGAATGTATATAGTCATCGGTACGGATAACACCGTTTTTCTCATCACGGAAAACGTATGACTGACCGCCCGACACAAGCTCAACAAAAGCGGCGCCCATGTCGTTTGTCACCCATACGATATTGTACTCGTTATCACCCGCGATAAAAACGGTCGGCTCTGTCAGAAGCCACGGCTCTGCAAAAGCGGAAAAGGTAAGCATTGACAGGGTCAGTATTATACACAATATAAAACTTAAAATTCGTTTCATTTTTTCCTCACAATAATTATGTCAGATTAAATTATATTTTATCATTTTCGCCAACGTAAAGTCAAGACGGATGCGAATTTTACTGCATATTGATTATTTTCGATTATTGTGATAAAATAATATGGTATATAATACTTTTAGGATTGATTAAAATCGATTTTGGAGGATATATGGAAATAATTAAAGTTATCGGTTATTATCACAGCGACGTATTACGGCACTGGCCGCTTGCTAACTCGATCTGCATAAACAGAATATATCACATTCACAGCGGGAAGGGACACTATTTCCACAACGGCAAGCGCGGTGAGTTTGAGGTGGGAAAGCTGTACTACATTCCCTACTCCAGCGAGGTCGAGCTTTATACAGATCCTGATGACCCGATAGTACAGACTTATATTGATTTTGATTTTTTACCGCCCGCCGCAACAAAGGATATACTGTGCGCAGAAATTACCGACGACCCGCTTTTGCAGTCGGCAGTACGTAGCTTTAACGAGGGCGCGTTATTCTTGAAATCCACAGGACAGTGGATAGAGTATTATGAAAAAAACGAACCGTTCCGTTTACTGTGCAGCGGCGCGATATGTTACATTCTTTCCTATATTTTAAAAGTGAACAACGTACCGTTTATTGACGACAAGGCAATAGAAACGGCGCTTGATATAATCCACACGCGCATGAGCGAGCCGATAACTGTGGAAATGCTTGCAGAAAAATGCTATATGAATAAGGATACGTTTATACGTAAATTCACAAAGGCTATAGGCACGACGCCTTATGCGTATCTCAAAAGCCTCAGGCTCCGCACTGCAAGACTGTTAAAGACTGACGGCGTTCCGCTTTCGGATATTGCAAAAATCACAGGCTATTCCGACGCGTCGTCACTCCTCCACGCGCTGAACAGTTATAAGAATTAACTCTTTTTTTATCAATTTTCCGTCTTTTACTGACAATTGAAAAAGCCAACTTCTTTTTGTAAAATTAAATTGTAACCACTTTACAAAAAGGAGTTGATTTTTTATGAAAAAACGTATTGTAGCCGTAATAATGCTCGCTGCAATGGTATTCACCATAACACAGACAGCATTTGCGACGGAAACAAGCACAGAGAAAGGCGGAATTATGATGCCTGAAAAATCCAATGATTTTGTCAGCATTGATGCAGACACTTACAATGCTGCAGAAAGCACGGTAACTACCGTCAAGGCGGATAACTCTGCAGACCTTGATTCACTTACAGTATCGGCAAATGCAGGGGACGTATTTGTCTTTGACAACGTCGATATGACGAATGCAAAAGCGCTTATGCTTGTTGCGTCTGTTCCCGAAGGAAGCACAGGCAAATCGATCTCGCTCTACCGCGACAGCGCGGAGGAGAGCAACCTTATCGGTACGCTTACTACCCGTACCACCGCTAAGGTAAGCGACCTCGACTTTAACGAGCAGTACGCAGCCCTTTCAAACGTGACGGACGGTACACATAAGCTCATTTTTAAGTTTAACGAGGCAACCGAGCTTGAAATGGACTGGTTTAAGCTTACCGAGTACACGGGAAGCGAGACAGAGGCAGAGCACGACGCCAGAATGGAGTGGTGGAGAAACGCCCACTACGGTCAATTCATACACCTCGGCGCTTATTCTTATCTTGCAGGTACATATAACGGACAGACGACCACTTCTTATTCAGAGTGGATAATGGACAGCTTTAAAATTCCAAAAGAGGATTACAAAAAGAACGCGTCAGAGCCGTTCAATCCCAAAGATTTTGATGCAAAAAAGATAGTCGCGGACGCAAAGGCGGCAGGACAGAAATATCTTGTTATCACCTCGCGTCATCATGAGGGCCTCAGTATTTACGACACGCAGATACGTAATTTTAAGGATTACAGTATTTTCAGCGTAAGTAACTTCGGTGAATACGGCGGTGTAGATATCGTAAAAGAGCTTTCGGAAGAATGTGAAAAGCAGGGCATCGTATTCGGCGTATACACGACCATCATCGACTGGTACGACCCCTCACAGACAGGTCACAATTCATCAACCATCGCCAGCGGATATACAAAAGAGGGCTACAAGGCTCAGCTTAAGGGTCAGCTCAAGGAGCTTATCGAGGACTACGGCGCAAAGGTATTCTTCTTTGACGGACATTGGGCAAACTGGTGGACGACAGAGGACGGTCAGGAGACCTACCGCTATATCCTCTCACTTGACGAAACGTGTATTGTAAACAACCGTGTAGGCAAGCGCGCAAGAACAGACGGTGACTACGACACACCTGAGCAGACTATCCCCGTTACAGGTCTTGACTACGACTGGGAGTCATGCGTTACCATGAACAACAGCTGGGGCTATCTGGAAAACGACAACAACTGGAAGTCGGCACAATGGATAGTTGAAAGCGTTGTTGACATCGCAAGTAAGGGCGGCAACCTCCTTCTCAACGTAGGTCCTGACGGCAACGGTGTTGTACCGCAGGATTGTACCGACATCATGACAGAGGCAGGTACCTGGTTTGAAAAATTCGGTGATGCGGTTTACGGCACACGCGCAAACTGCTTCTCATCACTTATCGCAAACAACATCCGTGTCACAACAAAACCGGGCAAACTTTACGTTACACTCATAAATGCAAATCCTGCGGCAACGGGTACCATTCTTTTACCCGCACTTGAAAACAAGGTGCTTTCGGTAAAAGAGCTTGCAAACGGCAAGGAGGTTCCCTACACGAACGTTTCAGGCAGGATCAATATGGATATTTCGGCAACCGAGGCGCACGAATACGCTACCGTTTATGAAGTAACCGTAGAGGGTGATGCGAAGGAAGCTGTGATCGAGGACGTAAATCTCGCACTCAACAAGCCGGTCATCGCATACAGCACGCAGTGGAGCGCAAGCTATGCGGCAAGCATGCTTACAGACGGCAACATGTCAAAACGCTGGGCAACAAGAGACTCTGAAGATTCAAGCCCCTGGGCGATCATCGACCTCGGTGAAGTGAAGACTGTCGGCAGAGCAGAACTTTACGAGTGGTGGGACAACGGCAACAACCGTTACCGCTGTACGAGCTTTAAGATTTCCGTTTCAACGGACAATCAGAATTGGAAAGAGGTATATTCGGGCACGACTGTCGGCGAAAAACTTGTCTGCAAGTTCTCAGAGCAGACAGAGGCGCGTTATATAAAGATACATAACGTGACGTCTATCGCCGCAGGACAGAACGCTTCCTTTAACGAGATGGAAGTATATCCGATGGGCGCAAAACCTGAGATCACCATAACAAGTGATAAGGAATACGTTGATTTCCCCTACACCGTTGAAGGCACCTATGCAGACGCAGAGTCTGTTGAGCTTAAGGTTTACGGTCAGTCCTTCCAGCCTGTTACGGTACAGGCAACGGTAAATGCCGCAAACGGCACCTGGTCTGCAGTACTTGACGATCCCGCTATCAAAGCAGGTGACGTTACCGTTCAGGCATATCTTAAGGACAAAAACGGCAATCCCGTTACTATTGCATCATACGGCTTTGAATATATCGGTCGCGACAACCTTGCATTCGGTTGTAATACAGAGCACAGTTCACAGTTTTACTCATCTCAGAACGGCGGTCAGTATCTCGGCGCGCAGATGCTTGTTGACGGCTATATCACAGGTGTTGACGGTCCCGCGTACAGAAGATGGGCGCCTCTTGATTCTGACAAGGATCAGTGGGCGATAATCGACCTCGGTGAAAAGAAGTTGTTCAATGAGTTCGAACTGTTTGAGTGGAAAGCACCCGAACAGCCATGGAGATGTAAATCCTTTACAATTTCAGTATCAGATGACAAAACAAATTGGACACCCGTCCACGTTGGCGAAGGAATCGGTGAAAAACTTACTGTAAAGCTCGACACTCCCGCAAACGCAAGATACATCAAAATCCACAATTTTGAAAGTAACTTAACCACAGGCGACACAAATATCAGCCTTTACGAGATGACTGTATTTGCTCCCGGTTACCCCGTTGTTACTGCTAAAGATAATAAGGTAACACTTTCACAGGATGCAAGACGCGTTTACTGGGGCTACATCGGTACGGAGAATACCGAGTACAAGTGGTTTAACGACTTTAAGGCAGAGTGCGGCGACACCTTTACCTCAGAGTATGCGCCCAAGACAAACGATATCTACGAGCTTACAAGAAAAGGCTTTTACAGATTCGTTGTAAACGAGGACGGAAAAGATTACGTTTACACGGTTGAGTGTACTGTAGACAGTGCACCCGCAGTTGACATGAGCGCGGAAAATGCGGTAGCAACCCTTTCGGGTAACGCGCGCAAGG
>JAZPZR010000082.1:0-22579 GCA_045544795.1 Eubacteriales bacterium | reverse complement strand
CTATAGGTTAAGAGGGCAAATCCGGATCCGCCTCTAATCGGCATATTTCGGTGCTTTTTAACCTATTCATTCTTGGAGGGCGCCAGCCCGCCTGCACCTGAATAAATCAAAAATCCCTCGAAATCTGCTAGATTAGAGGTCGCAGATTTTAAAAAGTGCGGATTTTTGATTTTACAAGGCACAAAACACAGCCAATACTTTGTGTATTGGCGAGTATTTTAACATAGTAAAAGTGAAAATCCGCCTTTTTAAAACGGGTTCGGATTTGCCCTTTTAACCTAACATAAGAGGTGAATGGTATGTGGATAGCGATAGGGATAATACTGTTTCTGGCGGTGCTTGTAACCGTCATTTTACTGTTGCCTGTTGATATCATTATAAAAAACGACGGTGACAGCGAGCTTAAAATACTCTACCGCTTTTTGTTTAAGACCTACGGCGAGCATCCCGACCCCAATAACCCGATACTTAAAATGCTTAAGACCGCAACCGGTGTTGACAAGCTTTCTGTAAAGACTATCACGGGCGGAATTAAAACGGGCGGTCTTGAGGTGACTGTCGATCAGACGGTGCGCGTACTCTTTTCACTTTTAAAAGAGCTTGGCTATCTGCTGAGATACTGCGTTGCAAAAAAACTGTACGTCGACGTGATAAGTGCGGGCGACGATCCGGGGGATGCCGCTATAAACCACGGCATATGCTGCAGCTTTGTATATCCCGTGCTTGCATATCTTAAGAGCAACTTACGGCGCGTGTCAAAACGCGGTGAGCATATAAACCTCGCCTGCGACTTTTCGGGCGGTGAGGACAGCTTTGTATACCACCTTGTACTTCGCGTGCGGGTGGGACGTCTGCTTGCAGGCCTGTGGCATATCGTTCTGCGCGAGGCGCAGCATCAGGCTGAGGGCGAGCTGAAATAGTCTATTATCTGTAAAAGATGCGATTTTACCGTTTCGTCATCGCCTGTCAGCATTGAATGTTTGGCATTTTTTACGTTTTGTATCGTACAGCTTTTACACAGCCTTGCAAAGCGGTACTGCGGTTTTATCTTGACAACGGTGTCGTTTTCGGGGGATAAAAGCAGTATGGGTGTTGTGATGTTTTTTGCCGCGCGCATTAAAGAGGGCGCAAGACAGAGTGAGCGAAGCGTCCAGCCGACAGTAAGCGGGGTGGATTGGTATCTTTCATCGCTTCTTCGCATGTCCATGTTATGACAAAATCTTGCGTAGCTTGCATCCGACGTGTTTTTGAACTGATGGTTGGGGTTGAAATCCTTTGTGTAACGGAAGCGTGTGCTTTTTCCCACTCTCAGTTCACAGAAGCGCAGTAAGATGCGTGCAAGAAAGGGCGGAAGTCCGCTTGCGACAGGTAAAAACATGGGAGATGCCAGAACGGCTTTTTCAATACCGCCGTGCTTTTCGAGATAAAAGGCGGTTACCGCGCCGCCCATCGAATGCGCGTACAAGTATATCGGCTTTTCCGACAGCGCTTTTGTCTTTTCAATAATATGCTCAAGGTCTTTTACGTAGTCGGAAAAATCGTCTACGTGGATAAGCCGTACGTCGTCTGTAAGCCTTTCTGAAAGACCGTGACAGCGCTGGTCGTACAGCATTACGTTAAACCCGCTCTCTGTCAGCGCGTATGTAAACTCGTAATACTTTTTGGTAAATTCGGAAAGTCCGTGTACCGCAACGACCGTAGCCTTTGCATTTTCGGTTTTAAAAAACTCGTAGTGGAGTTTTATACCGTCAAATGACGGAATATAACCCTCGGTTTTGACGGCTTCAAGCTGTTTTTCTATTTTTTTTATACCTTCGGCAAAGGTTTTTTCGGTAAGAAATTCCATTTTTAAAAACATTCTCCTGATAATTTCAAACAAGGTGGTGATAATAATGATATCTGTAAAGAAAACCGGAATGAAAAGAGTTTTAGCTATCGTTATTATTACTGTTATTACACTCACGGCAATGTCGTGGGTGGTGACCAAAATCGTATACGACAGTATTTTTACCCGATACGACGGTGATATTCAGACCGTCGGTATGACATCAAAGCACAGCTACTGCGAGCTTACGGGCTACCTGTACGGCGAGGGCGGAAAGGCGCTTATAGTGCTTGCCCCCGGCTTTCGCGCGGAAGTCGGCGATTATATTGACGTGATCGAGCGGTTTGTGTCAAGCGGTTACGGGGTTTTTGCCTTTGACCCGCTGGGACACGGCGAATCGGGCGGTGAATCCTCGGTCGGCTTTTGCCGTGAGATAACCGATCTTAACGAAACTATTAAATATATTGAAAAAAATAACCGATTCGGTTATAATGATATTGTGCTGTTCGGTCACAGCCGCGGCGGCTATGCCGTCTCATGCGGTGATTATGACAAAGAGGATGTCGCGGCAGTAGTAACTGTCGGCGGTGTGAACAGCGCCATGGACGGCGTTGTAGGTCTTTCAACAGCCTACGTCGGTCCTCTTGCATACGGAAACTATCTTGGACTGTACGCATATCAGCGGTCACTTTTCGGCAAGGAGCTTGTCTCCCTTTCTGCCGATAAGTGTATACAGAACAGCGGTGTGCCGACACTTATCGTACACGGAAGTGACGATGAGACGGTGCCGATAGATAAGTATTCAATAATGTCACGCAGTGAGGATATCACGCGCGACGGTGTTGAATTTATAAAAACGTCAGGCGGACACGTCGATATATTATTTAAAGAGGACGTGCTGTCTTGCATTGTAGATTTTATAGATAGGAATATCGGATAATGGATATTGTACTTATACCTGCCTACGAGCCTGAAGAGGTGCTTGTTTCTCTTACGCGCGAGCTTAAGGAAAGCGGTTTTTCGGTGCTTGTGGTAAATGACGGCAGTGATGACCGTTTTAACCGAATATTTGCTGAAACTGCGGCAAATGCAACAGTTATAAAGCTTTGTAAAAACAGCGGTAAGGGTGCCGCGCTCAAGGCGGGCATGCGCTATATACGCGACTTTTTCCCCGGCTGTGAGTATTTTATAACCTGCGATGCGGACGGTCAGCATCTTGTATCTGACGTCATCCGCGTACGCGATATGCTCCACGGCGGAGAAAACTTTGTGCTTACCACCCGCAAACAGCGTAAGGACATACCCTTGCGCTCCCGATTCGGAAACAGCCTGTCGCGCTTTGTCTACGCGCTTCTTGCCAACCGCTATCTTTCGGACAATCAGTCGGGACTTCGCGGCTTTGCCGCATCAAACATATCCTGGCTTGTTGAGGTGGAAAAGAACAATTACGATTATGAAATGAACGTTCTTTACTATGCCGCAAAAAAAGGCGTACGCGTCGCAACGCTTCCGATAGAGGCGATCTACATAGGTAATAACGAGTCGTCGCATTTCAATCCCGTAAAGGATACCCTGCGTATATATAAAAGTCTGTTTTCGCTTGCGATGGGCAATTTCATTTCGTTTTTTATCTGCGAGTTTCTTGTCGCAATGGTATCGCTGTTTTTAGGATACAGATATCTTACGGTAACTATCCCCACGGTCGGCTTTTTCGGCTACGGCATAAGTCAGCTGCTTGCACGTACCGTGTTTTTTAAAAACACAAAATGCCACGACCATATAACAATGCTTGTATATACGATAATATCATATTTTCTGTATATGCTTGGCTGTATGCTGTGGCATTATGCGCCTGTCAGTATTCCGTTGTTTTTAGCGTTCAATATCGTTTATGTTATAGGAATACCGCTTCGTTACTTTTTACATAAGGCAATATTTCTTGCATCAAAAACATCCGACTGAGTGCCGGATGTTTTTTTATATGTTTGCCTCTTGGAGCTTTGATATAAATCCGCCTTTTTCAAGACGAAGTATCTGCTCTATTGATGCTACGACCGTGTCGGCATTTGCCGCGCCGTGCATTTTGACTACAGTTTTTTTGGTGCCGAGGAAGGTAGCGGCACCCTGCGAGTTGAAATCAAAGCGCGAAAAGAGCGCAGCATTGATTTTTTCAAGTATTTTTTCATCGTCGCAGACCTCTGCCACCGTCTGCATTGCCGCTTTTCCCGCCGCTTCGACCGCTTTGAGCAGGAGATTTCCCGAAAAGCCGTCTGTGACGATAACGTCGGCAAAGCCTGTTACCATGTCACTGCCCTCGGCATTGCCCACAAAATTAATGTCTGCCTCTTTTAAAAGGGGGTAGGCTTTTTTTGTGAGCTCGTTACCCTTGCCCTCTTCACGTCCTACAGACATGAGTGCTACGCGCGGTGATTCGATTGCGCACATGCTTTTTGCAAAAGCAGAGCCCATAAGCGCAAAGCGCACAAGGTCGCGCGGTGTACACTCGGTATTTGCACCGCAGTCAACAAGCGTTAAAAGGCTGTCTTTGGCAGCGCAGGGAAGCGCCGAGCAGAGCGCGGGAAATTTAAGCGAGCCGAAAAGACCCAGCCTGCACATAGAGCCGACAAGTAAAATACCTGTGCTTCCCGCAGAAAGAAGCGCGGCACAGTCCTCTTGTGTTTTCAGGTATTCGTAGGCGATAGCCATTGATTTGTCGTCACCCGCTCCGTAAATTGCGGTGGGCGGGTCGGTATTTTCAAAGTATTTGTCTGTGTGGATGACGGTGTAGCGGTCGTTACTTATACCGTTTTGGCTCATGACCGACGTTACTGTGTCATTATCTCCCACGATCACGGGGAAAAAGTCAAGTCCTGCCTTTACAGCCTTTGCAATGCCCGAAACTATTACCTTTTCTTTGCAGTCTGCGCCGTATATGTCAATAACGATCTTTTTCATATCCTACTCCAATGAAACGATGAAATCATAAATTTCCTGCTTGCCGTCGACAAAGCCGATATCGCAAAGCGGGTATGCGCTTTCAAGCTGTGAGCGAAGAGAGGTTGCCTCCTCCTCGCTTACAGACGCGCCGTAGAATACGATGATGACCTCTTTATCCTCGCGCTCTGTGACTGTTTTTATCATAGTAAGCAGGGCGTCGCTTCTGTTATCGCTTGCGCAGAGTATCGTTTTGTCGGCAATACCGATATAATCGCCCTTTTTAGCGTCAACTCCGTCAAGCCCCGAATCGCGCACGGCGGTCGTGACAAGGCCTGTGGTTATGCTGTCAATACCCGCCGACATCTCCTCGACAAATTCATCTGCCGTTTCGCAGAAGGGGTTCATCATGGAAAGCGCAGAATACCCCTCGACTACAGAGCGTGTGGGAATTATGCGGATATCCTTGTCCCCGCACATTTTTGCCGCCTGCTCTGCGGTGAGAATTATGTTTGAGTTGTTGGGAAGCAGTATATAATGCTTTGCATCAAATCTGCCGATCGCCTCAAGGAAGGTATCGACTGACGGATTGTTTGTCTGCCCGCCGTCAATTACGGCGTTTGCGCCGATACTGTAAAAATAATCTACAATACCGTCACCCGATGCGACCGCGATTACTGCGTAGTCCACCTTTTCGCGCGCAGGTCTGCTTTCTTGCACCTCGCTGTGCTGAACAGACATGTTCTCTATTTTTACAGATATAAATTCACCGAAGCGTCTGCCGTATTCGAGCACCTTTTCGGGAGTAAAGCTGTGAACGTGTATTTTGACGATGCCGTCGTTTTCAACTGCAACGATAGAATCACCGAGCGCCTCAATAGGCTTTACAAAGCTGTCAAGATCAAAGCTCTTTATATCCGTCTTTGCATTCATGAGCTGTAACAAAAACTCGGTGCAATAACCGTATTCGAGTACGCTGTCAGGCCCGAAAAAGCCGCTCGTATGCGAAAGCGTGTCGTTAAGGTCGGGAATGTTTTCCACCGTCTCACCCTTCAGGCAGGACAGCATGCCCTCGAAAAAGCAGACAAGTCCCGCGCCGCCGCTGTCGACAACGCCCGCCTCGGAAAGCACGGGCAAAAGCTGAGGTGTGCGCTCAAGCGTTGTGCGAAGCTGTCTTACGATCGCCTCAAAGCCTGCTACCATGTCCGCATCCCTGTCAAAGTCAGCCAGCATGTCGGCAGTCTCACGGATGAGGGTGAGCATGGTACCCTCGGTCGGTGATATTATCGACTTGTACGCATCCTCTCTTGCACATTCAAACGCATATGCAAAATCACCGAATACGATATCCTCTTTATCTTCAAAGCCGCGGCAAAGACCGTGCATGAACTGTGAAAATATAACGCCCGAATTACCGCGCGCCGATAACAGTACCGCACGTGACAGCGCCTTCATGTACTCACTGACTGTGCCGTCGGGTGACACCGCGCGTATTCCGCCGCCGAAGGTCTTGACCATGTTTGTTCCCGTGTCACCGTCGGGGACGGGGAAAACGTTAAGGTCGTTCACCGTTTCCATATTCTTTTTCAGGTTGCGGTAGCCGTTTTCAAAAATATTATGAAGCTCTTTTGCAGAAACTGCAGTTGTTTGCATATTACTCATTTCCCTCGATTGTAACAGTTTTTCCGTAGCAGAAGGCTATTATTGTGCCGGGGCCTACCGTTGCACCGACGATAGGACCGATAATGCCCATGCGTACTTCTTTAAAGGGCGCGGTCTCCAGAATGGTGTCACGGAGTGCATTTGCAAGCTCCTCACAGTCAGCGTGAGTGATATAGAGCGTGCCGTAATTGCCGTCTGCCGCCTCTTTCATGTCCTCTGCTATTGCCTTAAGGGCGTTTGACATGCCCTTTGCCTTTTTATATGCAAAGTTCTGACCCTTGATGTCAGAAAGAATGATAGGCTTTACGCCGAAAAGATTGCCGAAAAACGCTTTTGAAGCCTTTACTCTTCCTGCTCGGCGCATATATTCAAGCGTTTCAGCCGTGCCCGACTGATTTACGTTAAGACGTACCTCTTCAATATACTGCGCGGTCTCCTTTGCGCTCTTACCCTCCGCTCTGAGCTTTGATGCCATCATTACAAGACAGCCCTGACCGAGTGAGCTGATAAGCGAGTCGATACAGTATATCTCCGCCTCGGGATATTTTTCCAAAAGCTCGCCTGCAACAACGCGCGCGGTGTTTATCGAGCTTGAAAGCGCAGATGAGCAGGCAATATATACAATATCCTTGCCCTCTTTTATGATATTTTCAAATTTATCGTGATAGACGTTTTGCGGTACCTGTGTTGTATAAACACGCTTGCCGTTTCTCATAAGGTCGTAAAATTCGCGTGAGGAGTGCGACTCCCAATCGAGCGAAGCAACGTATTCTACGTCGTCAACGATGTAATTCATAGCAACGTAATCAACGCCGAATTCCTCGCGCGTTGCTTTGTCAAGATCGCTTACCGAGTCTGCAAGAATAACAAAATCTTTCATCGGTTTATTTTCCTTTCTGCTGAGCAATTATCTGCTGCATTATCTCTTTTTCTTTTTCACAGTTTTCGCTTATCTCGCTGCCGTAGTAGAATGCCGCGCAAAGACCGGGGCCTATTGAAGCGCCGCAGGACATACCGATGTGGCTGATGATTATCTCCTTTGGCGAAAACTCCTTCTGAATCATATCCGCAAGAAGCTGCGCCGCCTCAGGTCTGTTTGAGTGTGCGACGAATATTATCTGCTCCTCGGGATTTTCGATTGTTTCTTTCATGTAACGGATAACAGCGTCGAATGCCGCCTTTTTACCCTTGAACTTTGCAAGCACCTCTGCAAGACCCTGTCTGTTAAAATCCGCCATCGGATTTACGCCGACAAGTGTGCCGAAAAACGCCTTGAAGTTGGAAATACGTCCCGTCTTGCATAAGAAGAACAGGTCGTCCATCGGTCCCATCTGATGAATACGGTGCTTGACGCTCTCAATATATTCAGCCGTCTCGTCAATAGTCGCGCCCTCTTTACGCTTGTTTGCCGCCATAATGCAAAGCAGCGAAAGCGAGGTGGAGTATCTGAGCGAGTCAATACAGATTATCTTACGCTCGGGGTATTTTTCCTCAAGCTCTTTTTTTACCATTTCACATACCGAATAGGTGCCCGAAACGCCTGTTGACAGACAGATGGCAAGAATATCCTTACCCTGCTTGAGATATTTTTCATAGACCTCAATTATATCACCTGTCGGTGCGCATGCGGTCTTGTATATCGTTTTTTTGTCCGACATTGATTCAAAAAACTCTTTCGGGTCGTGACGCTCCCAGTCAAGATCTGCAAACTCTGAATGACCGTCGGGAAAGTATACTATTCCGCTTATATAGTCGTCGATTCCAAATCTCTCACGCAGATCCTTTACAAGATCGCACGAGGTATCGGGAATAATAACAAAATCAGACATATTATAACTCCTTAATAGTTTATTAACAAAGTATATAATAACATAATAAGCTTGTCTGTTCAATATAAAAAAGCAGAAAATTGTCAAAATATAATGAAAAAGCGAAAATTATGTGTTATAATAGGCAAGACTATATTTGTCGGAGGGGACTATGTTAGCTTTAAAAATAATTCTTATAATTGTTGCAGTACTGCTTGTGGGCGGTCTTGCTTCAATGCTTGCCTATACTTATCCTATTGCAAAGCGCGTTTATCACGATCAGCTTGTACGTACCGAGCCTGAAAAGTGGGGGCGCGTATGCTCTTGCCCCGAAAATGAAGAGCAGCTTCAGATGTGGAATGACGGCATCAAGTGGGCAGAACCTAATAAACAGTACAAAAAAGATGTACATATCGTAAATGATGGCTATAATTTATACGGTGAGTATTACGATTTCGGGTCTGACCGCTGTGTTCTGATACTTCCGGGCAGATGCGAAAGCCTTGTATATTCATACTATTTTGCTTCCCCCTATCAGCGCGCAGGGTTCAACGTGCTTGTGATCGACACCCGCTGTCACGGCAAAAGCGACGGCATCTATAACACCATCGGCGTTAAGGAAAGCGGTGACGTTATCGCATGGGTGAACTATATAAAAGATAACTTCGGGGTAAAGGAAGTGTATATACACGGTATATGTATCGGTACCTCTGCAGGCCTTTTTGCAATGGCAAGCAAGGACTGTCCCGATATTGTAAAGGGTCTTGTGACAGAGGGCTGCTTTATATCCTTCCGTGAGACCTTCAAGCGTCATATGATGGCGGATAAGCGTCCGCTTTTTCCCGTGCTTGACCTTTCCATGCTTCTTATAAATAAGCATACAGGCACAAACGTGTATAAGGACAAGCCGATAAATGCAATCAAAAAGATAAAGCCTGAAATGCGCGTGCTTTTCCTTTACGGTGAGTGTGATATCTTTTCCATTCCCGAAAAGAGCAAGCAGCTTTTTGCCGCCTGCGCTTCAAAGGATAAAAAGCTTGTGTGGTTTGACAAGGGCGGACATTCTCACCTTCGTATCAATAACGTGGAAAAATACGATAACACTATAGTGGAGTTTTTAAGTGAGTAAGTTTGCCGTTTTTACAATGGACGTTGAGGCGTTTTCGGATACCGAGTGTATAAATAATCTCGCATATCCGCCCGACGTTGATATTGCAGACGGTCTTGACAGATACATTGATATTCTCGATAAGCACGGTATAAAGGGTACGCTGTTTACTGTAGGTAGCTTTGCGCCCAAAATTCAGGATAAGCTTGAACAGTATATCAAGCGCGGGCACAGGATAGCCCTTCACAGCTATGACCATATGGCGCCCATGCTTCAGTCGGTAGAGGATTTTAAGCAAAAGACCGCCGATGCAAAGAGGGAGCTTGAAAAAATGCTCGGCACCGAGATCGTTGGCTACCGCGCGCCCTGTTTTTCTATGGATAACAACCGTCTTGACGTACTGCGTGAGCTTGGATTCAAGTATGATTCAAGCCATCTGGGGTTTCCTGCGCGCCATACCGTAGCTCTTGACCTGTCTGATTTTGACGAGCGCAGATGCGGTGTATATGAAAAGAACGGGTTTTATGAATTCGGAATGTCGTCGGGCAACCTTTTCGGAAAAAGCTTTCCCGTGTCGGGCGGCGGCTACGTCCGTCTGTCCGAATGGATATTTATACGGCCTCTTATACACAGGTTTATAAAGAAAAACGATTATTACGTTTTTTATCTGCATCCGTTTGAGCTGACAAAAAAGCGTATACCCTTCATACGTGAGCTCAAAGCGTACGATAAATTTTATACGCAAGCGGGAATAAAGACATATTCTTATAAGATCGAGCGTATAATCAGAATGCTTAAAAAAAGCGGGTATGAATTTATCACCTTTGAGAAATTTATGGATATTCTCGAAAAGTGAAAATAAATTAAAAAAACTGTATTGACAAACGTCGTTTTTTGCAATAAAATTATTAAAGACTTTAGTCAAATATCACATTAAACAAGGAGAAAAACATGAAAGTAGCAGCAAGAATTTTCATTATTATCGGCATGATCGTCGGCTTCTGGATGATTCTTCCGATCATTTTCGGCGCTATCACTCTCAAAAAGCTCGGCAACGGCACACTTACAACAGGTTGGAAGGTAGTTTGCCTTATCTTCGTTAGCCTTCTTGGCGGTATATTCCTTCTTTGCTCTAAGGATACCGACTATGCGCTCAACGCTCCGCAGGCTGATCCTTATGCTCAGCAGAATTACTATGCTCAGCCTCAGCAGATTCCTGCACAGGATCCCTACGCTCAGCAGAATTACTATGCTCAGCCTCAGCAGCAGGCTTATGCACAGGATCCTTACGCTCAGCAGCAGGCTCCCGCACAGGACCCCTACGCTCAGCAGGCTCCGGCTCAGGACCCCTATGCACAGCAGGCTCCCCAGCAGAATTACTACAATCAGCAGTAATTTTAAACTGAAATTAAAACAGGCTTTCGTAAAGGAAAGCCTGTTTTTTTATAGAGACTGTCAAAAAAGGCACAGACCGTGAAGAAAAAATCAAATCTCGGATCCCCTTGTCAGGGGAGCTGGATTTTTGCTTGTAAAAGCAAAAAGACTGAGGGGTAGTTTAAATATGTACAAATAACAGTCCCATGAAAACACTTGTTTTTTCTGGCTTTTTGCGTTCCGGAGAATTTTTACATCCCCTTTTTTATACTCAGATAAATTTTTTAATAATACGTTTTACCTTTTGCTTTATGTTATATCCGCCGTAATATGCAAATATATGATCTGCGCCCTTTGTCCTGTATTCTTGCCAGAAACGCTCGCGTGTGAGCGGTCTTTTTGTAGGAACTACAAGGTTTTTATTTTTTATGACTGCCTTGTCAAAGCTCTGGTCACTTAGTGAAAGCCCGTCCTTTATCTCATCAAAAAACTCTGTTCCCTTGTCACTGTTGATTATTACAAGAGAGATACCGTTTTTGTCGTAAAAATCGGGCGCGATATTTTCGATTCCCCAAAAATCCGCAATTGTAATATCGGAAGGGCGGGGAAGGCCCGTATACTTACATTCGTAGCAGGACGGACGCAGGGCATTGTTTGAATAAAATACGTTACTCCAACATTCTGCAAGCAACGTCTTTATATCGCGGCTGCCGTCGGTATAGTCGATTCTTTCGTTAAAGATATACCCCTTATCCTTTGCGCGCGAGTGATAAAGCGCTACCTTTTTGCCCCGCTTTTTCTCGACAAATTTAATATATTCCTCAAATATCAACGGACTTGGCGTGCCGTGACAGAGAATGTCGACAAGAATAAGCTTTTGCGTATCAATTCCCGACAGATAGCTTTTAAGACCCGCCACCTGACAGGACGTGCCTGAAAAGAGTACGTAAAGCCCGCTTTCGAGGTCCTGTTTTACAGCCTTGAAGCAGTCTCCCATATCGCTTTGCAGATATTTTGAGCCTCGCTGGGCGTCGCGCTCGGCTTTATTTGTTGCACGTGTGTGGCAAAGCTTTACGTTTTTGTCAAATGCGGCGCCGTAGACAACGCCGCCCTTTTCAAGCGTTTTTTCCGAAAGCAGAGCAAAAAGACCGCCCGATGCGCTGTTTTTTCTTGTGGCATCGTCCGCCTTTGCGGCAAAGACCGCGGGTGATAAGTCCTCTTTAACAGAGTCTTTTGCAAAATCGCACACCTTTTTACATAGTCCGCACTCAACGCAAAGCGCGTGGTCGGTTTTGGGATATAAAAAGCCCTCGTCATCTGCAACCATGGATATCGCGTTTTTGGGGCATATGCTTTTACATGCGCTGCATCCGCAACAGTTATTTTTATTTTCAAAGACTTTGTATGACATATTTTTTACCTCACGGATTAATTATACACGCAGTCCCGTCCTAATTCAAGGTGTATTGCCCTATTATTAGTATATTAATTGGCTATTGACACAAAATATCTGCCATAGTATAATTTTTGTGAATAATAAATCAAAGGAAATACTACATGCTTCAGCTTATGATCATGCTCGTTTGGCTTGTATGCCTTAGCGCAGTATGTATAAAATTTACAAAAGGAGCGCTCCTTTCACCTCAGCTTGCATTTGTTGCCTGCTTTATTCCGCAGGTTGCATATGCGTTTTTGTTTGTGGATTATTGGAGCCTTGACCTTGCGTGGCAGACTGTTGCGACCGTCCTTGGCGGATGTACGCTTTTTGCGGCGGTGTCGTTTGCGGTGTCTTTGTGCTTTGATATATGCCATGCAAAGCGTAAGCAGGCTTTTTCCCTGCCGTATCCTGCAACCTGCGGTATATCAAACTGTACCGTGTGGCATGCCGGCGCTTTTTTACTGCTTCAGATAATAACGGTCGTGTGGACCTTCGCTTTTCTTTTAAATGCGACAGATACCGCAGATATTTCGCAGGCGATAATAACCTTTAACGATACCAATAAGTTTTCAGACACGCTTATCGAGCTTCCCGGACTTCTCGGTAAGCTGAGAATGCTGACCTTTGCGTCGGGCTTTGTGTGGGCGTATATGCTTATATACAGCTTTGCCCATAAAATCCGCATACCGCGTGTTCTTGTCCTGCTCAACTTTGTTATGAGTGTAGTCAATTCTCTTACGACAGGCAGCCGTACCGATGCGTTTTTGCTTATCGTGGCAACGGTCGTCATGGCATATTTCATATATGGCAGAAAAAATGAGTGGAAGTTGAAAATGTCGCCTAAAAAATGGCTTATGCTCGGCGGCGGTGCGGCTGCGCTCGTTCTTTCCTTCCAGACGCTCGGTAATCTTCTGGGAAGAAACTCTAAGATAAGTGTGTGGGAATATATCGGCATCTATCTGTCGGCAGAGCTTAAAAATCTTGATATATTTATCCGCGAGGGACAGTTCGGCGCGCCTGTAGGTCAGTGGCAGACGCTTATAAATCTTGTCAATATGATTGCCCGCCGTTTCAACATTCCCGAATGGACGCATAAGTTTGACATTCCTTTCAGGAACGTGAACGGCCATTCGCTCGGCAACGTTGCCACCACCTTTTACGCGTGGCTGTATGACGGCGGTTATATCGCGGTAATAATTTTTACCGTAATAATGGCTGTCATCTGTCAGCTTGTGTACAAATTTGTGACCTGCAGGGAGCAAAAGGCAGGCAGGATATCAATTTCCGAGCTTGCATATTCATATATCCTCTTTACCGTTGCGTTTTCATTTTTCTCAAATAAATTCTATGAGCATATATTTTCGGGCTATTTTGTGTACATGCTTGTTTTCTTTGCAGCGGTCAAGCTGTACGTTGAGTGGTTCAGTATCGCAAACTGTAAAAAACTGTTTGCCGATATAAAAAACAGATGCTTTAAAAAGGGTGCAAAATGAGTGAACTTATAAGTGTGGTCGTGCCGGTATACAAGGTTGAAAAACAGCTTTCCCGCTGTGTTGACAGTCTTATCCGTCAGACCTACGATAATATAGAGATAATACTTGTCGACGACGGCTCGCCCGACGGCTGTCCTGCCATTTGCGACGGCTATGCAAAAAAAGACAGCCGTATTAAAGTTATTCACAGACAAAACGGCGGACTGTCTGCCGCGCGAAACAGCGGTATTGAAGCGGCAAGCGGCGAGTATATAGCGTTTGTTGATTCGGACGACTACGTAGCAGACGATTATATTGACTTTATGTACAGAATGGCGGTCTTAAATAATGCCGACGTTGTTTCCTGCGGTGTGAGAGAGGTCTATCCGTCGGGCAAGAGCGCCCTTCAGTATGCGGACAACTCGCTTATCGTCATGGATAAAAAAGAGGCGCTCACACGTATGTGCTATAACGACGGCTTTTTTGTCACGGCATGGGATAAACTGTATAAACGCTCGCTTTTTGATGAGGTACGCTATATTGAGGGCAAGCTTTTCGAGGACACGGGTACGACCTATCTTGTGATAGATAAGGCGGAGCGTATCGTCAGCTGTCCCGAACCGAAATACTTTTATATGATAAACCCCGATTCAATTACAGGCTCGCAGTTTAATATGCGCAAGCTGGAGTACGTTGAAATGGCTGACCGAATGGCAGAGTACATTGTAAAAAAATATCCTGAGCTTGAGATGGCGGCGCGCAGAAAACAGATGCACGCATGCTTTTCAACTCTCACTCAGCTTGTAAATTCGGGAGTGCGTAACAAAGAAGTGGAGAATATGCTTGTTTTACGCATAAAAGAACTTGAAGGGACCGCGCTTTCGGATAAACGTACGCCTGTGCGCGACAGACTTGCTATATATTCTCTGCGCATGGGCTTTCGGTTTTTTTCGTTTGTATGGCGTGTTTATTACAAAATTAAGAAAGGCTGACCGATGGAAAAGATAGATTTTGTCTTAATATGGGTGGATGGCGGCGATCCTGAATGGCAGGCGGAAAAAAACAAGTATCAGCCTGATACACAAAACACCGATACAAGAAGCATACGCTATCGTGATTGGGATAATCTTCAGTATTGGTTCCGCGCAGCAGAAAAATATGCACCGTGGGTAAATAAGATACATTTTGTCACCTGGGGACATCTGCCGAAGTGGCTTGATACCGAAAATCCAAAGCTCAATATAGTAAAGCACAGCGACTATATCCCCGAAAAATACCTGCCGACCTTCAGTTCTCATCCGATCGAACTTAATCTGCACAGAATAAAAGGGCTTTCTGACAATTTCGTTTACTTCAATGACGACGTATTTCTCACGCGTGAGGTGACTCCTGACGACTTTTTTAAAAACGGACTTCCCGTAGACAGCGCAGTTATGTATCCGCACATATCCAGACGTGAAAACAACACTCATTCGGAAGCGGCGAATATGGACGTTATCAATTGGCATTTCAATAAAAACAGCGTTATAAAAAAAGCGCCGTTCAAGTGGTTTAATCTTAAATACGGCGTTAAGCTGATATTCAATTTCTGCCTTATGCCCTTCCGTAGCTTTCCCGGAATTTTAAACGCGCACGTATGTACTCCCTTTAAAAAAGAGACGTTTGCTACTGTATGGGAAAAGGAATATGGGCTTCTTGACGAGATCTGCTCACATAAATTCAGACATGCGCTTGATGTAAATCAGTGGCTTATGGAAAACTGGCAGATCGTCAGCGGTGATTTTTATCCTCGCAGTATGAAATTCGGTAAGACCTTCGCTATGAGTGATGACGATGCCGAAAACAAAAAGATATACGACACCCTGAGAAGCAAAAAGCATAAGGTGATCTGCATAAACGATATGGTTATGGAGGACGGCTTCCCGCGTATACGGGACGAACTTCGGGCTGTGTTTGAGGAAATCTTTCCGCAAAAAAGCAGTTTTGAAAAATAAGAGGAAAAAATGAAGGTAATTGCTCAGTATACTTATTCAAATAAGCATGCAGGACCCAAAGCGAAGATGGACGTTGAAAAAATAACGGCATCACGCTTTGGCGCGGATATAAAGCCGTTTCGCTGTAAAAAGGATGCAAATGGCGGCGTTTCCAAACTTATTTACCGTTTGCGCAAGGCGTTTTATATGCTGGTAAACAGGTTTGATAAGACGGATATTCTGCTTATTCAGGCGCCTTTTACAAAAAAATCCGCCATACGCTTTCCGTCGGACAGACGGATAGCGCTCATTCATGATATTGACGGTCTTCGTAACGGAGATGAGGCTATGGCAAGGGCGGAGCTTGATATAATATCGTCCTGTGACGTTGTAATATCGCATAACAGCCGTATGAGTGATTATCTCAGAAAAAACGGAGTCGGAGCACAACTTGTAGATCTTGAAGTGTTTGATTATCTTTGTGAAGGAGATGCAAAGCTCCGTACAAAAAGCTTTGAAGCACCGCGTATCGTATACGCGGGCAATCTTGAAAAAAGTAAGTTTATTCATTCAATAGACGTTTCTGAAATCAACTATACCTTCAATCTGTACGGGGTTGGCGCTACAGTCGATATTAACGGAAAAATGTGCTATAAAGGCGCATTTTCCCCCGACGAGCTGCCCGATATGCTTGATGGTGATATCGGTCTTGTGTGGGACGGCGATATTGACGGGCGCGATGCAGACGTGCAGTTCAAAAACTACACCCGATACAACAATCCGCACAAGCTTTCCTGCTATATTGCGGCGGGACTTCCCGTTATCGTGTGGTCGCAGTCGGCTGCGGCGGAGTTTGTGAATAAATACGGAATAGGGTACACCGTGTCAGGTCTCTATGATATAAATACGCTCGATTTTTCCGATTATGATATAAAGGCAAAAAATGCTTTTGAACTTTCAAAAAAGATAAGAAGAGGCGATTTTACGGCGGCGGCTGTCGAAAAGGCGCTTGCGGCTGTAAAATGACGGAGGTTTTTTGGTGGAGCAATCAAACAAAGTATCAGTAGTTAAAAACTACATGTATAATCTGAGTTATCAGATACTGCTTCTGATAGTGCCTGTCATTACCATGCCCTATCTTGCAAGGACTCTCGGTATTGACAATCAGGGCACCTTCAGCGTTTTGCTTGCGGTCATAAACTGCTTTGTTATGCTCGGCTGTGTCGGACTTAACGTTTACGGTCAGCGCGAGGTGGCGTATTACCGTAATAATGCGAAGGAATGCGACCGCATTTTCTGGGAGATAGAGGTACTGCGCATTATCACGCTGTCGGTAAGCCTTACGCTGTACGTACTGTTTATTATATTTAATAAAAATGTCGTCAGCATTGTAAACGTCAGTAATATTTCATACTTTTTGCTTATCGGACTTGAAATAATAGCGGCAATGCTTGATATAAGCTGGTATTATCAGGGCCTTGAAAATTTCAGACTGCAGACTATTCGTAATTTTGCGGTAAAGATTTTAAGTATTATACTTATTTTCCTGTTTGTAAGAACAAGGGACGACCTCTGGCTGTATATTGTTATTCATGCAGGCATGAATATTATCGGCAACGGTACGCTGTGGATAGAAAGGTTAAGGTCCACACGTCCGGGACGCGTGCGTTTTGGCCGTTTCGGACGGCATCTGAAGATGTCGTTTCTTATGTTTTTGCCGCAGATAGCGGTCACGGTCTATGCACAGCTTGACAGGGTCATGGTGGGCGGCCTTGTAAACGACGGTAACTTTCAGGCGGGCGTTTACGATAACGCGGAAAAGATAGTTAAAATTGCGCTGACAGTCGTAACCTCACTCGGTCTTGTAATGCTTTCCCGTGTTGCCAACGCGCACAAGCGGGAGGAAAAAGGAAAGCTCAAAGAGTATATTACGGCATCCTTCAGAACTTATACCTGTCTTGCCGTGCCGATAATGTTCGGCATTGTGGGAATTGCAGAAAATTTTGTGCCCTACTTTTTTAACGGTGCAAAGGGCGCGGAAGAGATAACCTCTGTCATGCTTGCGCTTTGCCCGATAATACTTTTTATAGGCGGTACAAACGTTTTCGGAACGCAGTATCTTCTGCCTGTAAACCGTATGCGCCCCTATACGCTGTCAGTGTTTATGGGAATGGTGACAAACGTGATATTTAACTTTATCCTTGTGCCGGGGCACGGGGCGATGGGTGCGGCAGTTGCCACGACGATTGCTGAATTTACCGTGCTTGTCGTTCAGCTTGTTGCGGTAAGGCGGGAGTTCAGTGCGCTCATGTATCTTAAATGCTGGCGCTACTTTGTTTCGGGCGCGGTGATGTGCGTGTGCGTGTATTTTCTCGGTAAATTCGTCCGTCCGTCACTTGTTTATCTTATGATACAGATCTTTGTGGGAGTGGTAGTATACTTTTCGCTTGTACTTATCCTTCGTGACGATTTTGTGTCAAAATATGCAAAAAAAATATTGGATAAATTAAAAAAGGCTGAGTGATCAGCCTTTTTTAAATTTCCATATAATAAGCATTACGTATATAGTGTCCTGCTCTTGTTATTACCGCCTTGTGTAAAAATCCAAGCTTTTTAAGGGAAGCATTGCTTGCGATATTGTCGGGATGCGCCGATGCTACCAGGTAGTCGATGCCGTCCTCCTTTGCAAGCCGTACAAGCTCTGTATTCATAATATGCATCAGGTTATTGCCTCTGTATTCGGGAAGCACCATGCATGCGCCAAGCTCTGCTCCCTTTTTACCGTCACCCACGCCTGCCGCGTTTTTAAGATCGCAAAACTCATCAGGCGTTCTGTCGATAAGCGACACGCCGGCAAGCACGCCGTCTTTGAAAGCGCCGACCACTGTGAAAAGCTTATTACAAAGCGCGCCCTGCATATTTTCATCCGACATGGGAATGTACCACTCTTTATTTGCAAGAAAGCCGTACACCGTATTGCTTAAGTTTATAAAATCACGGCTGTGGCTTTCGCCCAGCACCTTTATTTCAAACATAAATATCACCTCGGGGTTATATTACACCACCCGCCCGTTATTGTCAATACCGTGACCTTTTGCATAGTATAGGGTGAAAAGGGGAAATGTTATGTATCGTTTTGGTGTTATCGGTGACGACCTGCGCATGAAGTATCTGTACGATGCGCTGATAAGTGACGGCTACAGCGCGAAAATGGGCGCGCAGTATATTGACGAGTGTGAGATAATCCTGCTCCCCGTAAACAGCGCGGAGCTTGCAAAATGCGGCGGCAAGACTGTGATCGGCGGATTTACGGGTGTGATACCCGCCCCGCAGGATTGCAGAATAATAAACTATCTTACCCACCCGCATTATATCGTAAAAAACGCACAGCTGACCGCCGAGGGCGCGATATTTATGGCTATGCAGCTGTCGCACGATGCGCTTATGGGTAAGTCGGCGCTTATTACAGGCTTTGGCAATATTGCAAAGGCGCTCTGCCGCCGTCTGATATCCTTCGGCGCAGACGTTACCGTTTGTGCAAGAAACGCGGGCGCACGCGCCGAGGCGGAGGATTACGGCGCAAGGGTATGCGATTTTTCCGCGCTTGCCTTAAACCCTGCCGATTTTGTATTCAATACCGTTCCCTCACGTGTGATATCTTACAGCTATCTTTCGGTTGTCAGTCCCGAAAGCGTGGTAATAGAGCTTGCCTCGGCGCCGGGAGGTATTGATGCATCCGCCGCTCACACTCTCGGTATAACGCTTGTTGACGGCAGGGGACTTCCCGGAAAATATGCGCCGCGGACGGCAGGGCAGATACTGCATGACACCGTAACCGAGCTTGCAAGGGAGGTGTAACAGATGCAAAATAACGTAAAACGTATAGGCTTTGCCATGTGCGGCTCCTTTTGTACAATGGGGCGCGCAGTCACGGCGCTTTGCGAAATGACAGAACGCTGTAAAATAATACCGATAATGTCGGAGACCGCCTACTCTACCGATACCCGCTTCGGTCGTGCGCAGGATTTTATAAAGACCGTTGCGGAGGCAACGGGGGAGGATATCATCCATACCGTAAAGGGCGCCGAGCCGATAGGTCCTAAAAAACTGCTTGACTGCCTCGTCATCGCGCCCTGCACGGGTAACACACTTGCAAAGCTTGCTCTGGGAATAACGGACAGCGCGGTTACAATGGCGGCAAAGGCACATCTTCGCTCGGAAAGACCGCTTGTGCTTGCGATATCGACAAACGACGCGCTGTCGGGCAGTGCTAAAAACATCGGCGCGCTTCTTGACAGAAAGCACGTGTATTTCGTACCGTTTTCGCAGGATGCCCCGCAGGAAAAACCTCGCTCCTGTATAGCGGATTTTTCTCTTATAGAAAAAACTGTAGCCGCCGCCCTTGAGGGACGTCAGCTACAGCCTATATTCAGATAACGTAAATCGGTGACAGGGTATATTCTCTGCCGCCGTTTTTATGTCTGCAAAGGTCGTATATATCCGATGCGCGACATTCGAGCGCAAAATGCTCGGGACTTATCTTTTCACCGTCCGACGCTTTTGTGACGATAGGGATCTTACAGGTTTTGCCCAGCGTCTTTAAAAGCTCGCGTCCGCGGTCGTTAAAGCTCAGCACCTTGAGATAGGGCACCTGCTTTTTATAAAGCCCCTTCGGATTTTTAAGCAGTACCGAAAGCGCTGCGCGGCGTATTTTTGCATGTGTGTACCGCTTTGATTTAATTTTTTCGTACAGCTCGTCGGCGGTTTTTGCCTGCTTTGCCGCCTCGGCAAATTTATTTTCAAGTCCCTCGTTCATATCGGCAAACTGCGCAAGCTCAGAAGGGCTTTTGCAAAGCACCGAGTATAAAAGCAGAGCCTCAAAGCGCTCGCGGTCAACGGCGCTTGTAATGGGTTCGGGCATGTATATGCTGTTGTCACCGCCGTTTGAGCGGATGAAGGATGCGCTTGCAAATTCGCCTGAGGTAAACGCGCTGTCGTGGTCGGCGCCTGCGCGGAGTATGTTTACAATGTCTATATCCGCGTTTGTTTCCACCGCCGCCTTGATATATTCAAAAGCGAGCAGATTGTTGGGACTTTTCAAAAGCTCTGCCCCTTCCGCACCGCAGGCAGTATATGCATCCATCATGGCGCGCGCAAAGCTTTTTCCGCTTTTTACGCCGTCTTTTAAGTGGACGGCAAGCATCGTCCTGTCAACTTTTGCAAGCGAAAACAGGGGAGATATATCCTCTGTCTCACTGCCGAAGCAAAGCGAGGTGCTGACACCCAGCGCATCGGCACAAAATACACCCGCACCGCCGAAAACCGATGCGCCCGCAATAACGTGCGCGGTGGGTAGCTGAAATACAACGTCAGCACCGTGACGGCATGCGGCTGCGGCGCGTGTGTGCTTGTCGGCAAAGGCGATATCACCCCGCTGTACAAAATCGCCGCTCATAAAGCAAACGGTATAATCGGCGCCCGTTTTTTCGCGCGCCTTTTGTAGCAGATATCTGTGACCGTTGTGGAACGGATTAAATTCGCTTATTACTGCGTTAACCATTTACTTTTACCTCTTGAAAGTTGTTTTAGGATATTATATAATAAAATGAAAGAAAATAAAAGCCAAAAGGAGAAAACAATGAAAATTCTTGTAATAAACGCAGGCAGCTCTTCGGTAAAGTATCAGTTTATTGATATGGAGACGGAAAAATGTCTTGCAAAGGGCCTTTGCGAGCGTATCGGTATTGACGGAGGTATGTTCAAGCAGACAGCAAAGGATAAGACTGTTGAGATCGAATACGACATGCCCGATCATGCTACCGCGATCGCTCAGGTGCTTAAATATCTTACCGATAAGGAGTACGGTGTTATTTCCGACGTTTCGGAGATCTCGGCGGTCGGCCACCGTGTTGTAAACGGCGGTGAGGTGTTCCCCGAAAGCACACTTCTTACAAAAGAAAAGATCGATAAGATAGAGGAGCTTACCGATTTTGCTCCCCTTCACAACCCGCCCGCAGTTACGGGCATGCGTGCATGCGTGTCTGTTATGGGAGAGGACGTACCGCAGGTTGCTGTTTTTGATACCTCATTCCATCAGACGATGCCTGACGTTACGGCATACTATCCGCTTCCCGAAAGATATTATAAAGAATACGGCATCCGCCGTTTCGGCGCTCACGGCACCTCACACAAGTTTGTTGCAAATGCGGCGGCTGAGTTTTTGAATAAGGATATCAAGGATCTTAAGATAGTTACCTGCCATCTCGGTAACGGCTCGTCGATCACGGCGGTTGACGGCGGTAAGTGTATTGATACTTCAATGGGCTTTACTCCTCTTGCAGGCGTTATGATGGGTACCCGTTCGGGCGATATCGACCCTTCTATCGTAACTTATATCATGGATAAAGAGGGTCTTTCACCCAAGGAAATGAACGCAATGCTCAATAAAGAGTCGGGCGCGCTCGGTGTTTCGGGCTTTTCTTCCGACTTCCGCGATATTGAAAATGCGGCGCTTGAGGGCAATGAAAAGGCAGACCTTGTACTCCGTATGCTTGCATATCAGATTGCAAAGTATATAGGCTCGTACGCTATGGCTATGGGCGGACTTGACGTTGTCGTATTTACCGCGGGTCTTGGTGAAAATAATAAAACTGTCCGCAAGTACGTTGCCGACAGACTCGGCTTTGTCAAGGCGTATCTCGACCCCGTTGCAAATGAGTCGCGCGGTGAGAATAAGATAATCTCAACACCCGAATCGGAAACGATGCTTGTTGTTATCCCCACGAATGAGGAACTTGCAATTGCAAAGGATACCGTAAAGGTAGCATTCGGTAAATAAAACTTAGGAGCTGTAAAAAAACGTGATTTTTTTACAGCTCCTTTTTTAAGGGGATAGAAAAAATTTTTCGGAAGTTTCAAACCGAGCCGTAGGCTTGCCCGACGGCGTACAAAGGTACGCCGAGTGGTGAGGTTTGGAAGTAGCAAA
>JAZPZR010000081.1:0-16166 GCA_045544795.1 Eubacteriales bacterium | reverse complement strand
GAGACAGGTTACTACGGCTTCTGTGTAAACTACACAATGGAAAGCTTTATCAACGGTGGGTTTACTAACGTAACTTACGATATAATCTACATCGTTGAAAACAACTAATAATCTTATCGGGTCGTCGCGGACGTCGACCCCTACAAGCAAAAAGACTCACTTTCAGGTGAGTCTTTTTTTATCAATAAAAAGATTGTTTTAATCTTTATACTGTGGTATACTGTATTATATTTTAATTCAGGAGTTTTTAAATGAGTCAGTATGAATACGTTGCAATTTGTCTTTTCGGTCTTGAAAAGTTTGTTGCAGATGAAATAGAAAAGCTTGGGTATAAAAAAACCGAAACTATTGACGGCAGAGTCAGTTTTATTGGTGACGAATCTGCGATTGCCCGCTTTAATATATTTTCAAGATACTCTGAAAGGCTTTACATAAAGCTTGGTCAGTTTAAAGCTACAACTTTTACGGAGTTATTTGACGGTACGAAAGCGTTACCGTTTGAGGATTTTATCGGCTCGGAAGACACTTTTCCTGTTACAGGAAGCTGTATCCGTTCACAGCTTATGTCGGTCCCTGATTGCCAGAGTATTATCAAAAAAGCAATAGTTGAAAGACTAAAACTTAATTACAATCTTTCCTGGTTTCCTGAAAACGGAACTCTGTACAGAATTGAGTTTTTTATAAATAAAGATACGGTTACAATAATGCTTGACACAAGCGGAGCGGCACTTCATAAACGCGGATACAGACCCGAATCCAATGCGGCGCCTCTTCGTGAAACGCTTGCGGCTGCAATGGTAAATATTGCAAGACTTCGTGAGGACGTTTTGCTGTGGGATCCGTTTTGCGGGTCGGGTACGATTGCGATAGAAGGTGCGATGATGGTTACAAACACAGCACCGGGCGCAAACCGCAGTTTTAGCGCTGAAAGTTTTGATTTTGTCGACAATAACATTTGGAAAATTGCCAGAGAAGAAGCAAAAGACCTGCAAAAAACAGATTCCTCATTTCAGGTGTACGCTTCTGATATTGATCCTAAATGTGTTAGTCTTACAAAAAACAATGCTAAAAGAGCAGGCGTATTTAAAAATATCAGAGTGTTTGCACAAAACGCATTGGACATCAAAAATGACGGGATCCGCGGTACCGTTGTATGTAATCCTCCGTACGGAGAACGTCTCCTTGATATAGATGAAGTTACACAGCTTTACAGGCAGATGGGTAAGGTGTTTACTAAGCTTGCACCGTGGCAGATCTATGTACTGTCCTCTGTACCTGAATTTGAAAAGATTTACGGTAAACGTGCCGATAAAGTCAGAAAATTCTATAACGGAAAACTTAAATGTAATTATTATCAGTATTTTAAAAACAAGACGGTATAAAACCGTCTTGTTTAAAATGACATGTGCTCGACAAACGAGCCTGCTGCACGGAGAGCTTTTCCTGCGGTCTTTTTGATCGCACACGTTTTAGTGCAAAACTTTTTTGATGCCATCATGCCGATGGATGCACCGATTACTGTTCCGATAAGTGTGTAAATTATCATGTTATTGTTTTTCATAGTTAACCTCCTTTGCTATATTGTTATTTT
This sequence comes from Eubacteriales bacterium, assembly GCA_045544795.1. GTDB lineage: Bacteria > Bacillota > Clostridia > Oscillospirales > QAKW01 > RGIG9041. The sequence continues at coordinate 14,575 of JAZPZR010000081.1, read as the reverse complement.
GTCATAATGAGTATGTTTTATTCGTATTTACTTTTTGACTGATATATGATAGAATATAAATATATTTCTTTATTTGAAAAGTGGTGAAATTTTTTGAGATATTATAAACTTAATGAGGCAGAGCTTCAGAAAGAACTCGAAACCGATTTTGAAATGGGTTTGTCTGATAAGGAAGCTTCAGAGCGTTTTAAAGAATGCGGTTATAACACAACTTATTCAAAGCCTGCAATTTCATTTAAGTCTTTAAATATTGTTTTTTTAGTTGTTTCTTCTATAATAGCGGTTATTTATCTTGTTGCGGGTGTTTTCAACCTGAAAAACGGTTTTGACTATTTCTTTCTTGCAATTGAGTCTGCTTTGATTTTTATTCTTTCACAGGTTGCTGTTTGCATATTTGATTATCTAATTGACAGGGAAATGTATTTTTCTTCTGTTGAAAAGTCTGATACTCTTGTTGTTTTGCGAAACGGTGAAAAAATCAGGGTCAGACATTCTGAAATAGTGTACGGTGACATAGTTTATCTCAATAAAGGTGACTATATACCTTTTGACGGTATTATTATTTCATCAAACGGATTGGTTACCGATGAAAGTGAATTGTCAGGCAGCGACCGCTCGTCAAAGCATTCGGGAATTATAACAGATGATAATATAACGATATCTAATTTATTCAACTCTGTTTTTTGCGGCAGTTTTGTCATTCACGGAAAAGCAAAAGTCGTTGTGACTGACGTATGTTCACGTGTCTATCTTGTAAAATCAGGAAAGAAAAATTCACATAAAACTAAGTATTCTTTTAAAAACGTTGATGTATCGACTCTTATTATTGCCGTGCTTTCTGTTATTTGCAGTGTTATTGCAGTTGTTTGCGGCATTATCTCAAAGCAATATGTCGGGATCGTTACGTCCGTTGTATTTTTTATTGCCGTTGCCGTGTCCGGATTTATCAAGGTTTTTGCCAAGCATTCATTTAAGAAATCATTTCTTAATTTAAAAAAGAAAAATATTTTTCTTAATTCTTTTACAGAACTTGATACGCTTTCAAAAGCTAATATTTTGCTTGCTGAGCATGATATGATCTTTGATGATAAAATTGAGATTTCCGGGTTTTTAACCGAAACAATGGAAAGAAAAAACGTGCTTGATATAGGCAAAAACAATTTTAGTACGTTTTTATATGCCGCTTTTTGTCTTGATGAGGGATCCTCTGTTTTCAAATCATGCTGTAAAGTATTGAAAAAAGTTGGTATTGATTTCAGTGAAGTCAGTGCCTTGTGTCCGTTGCTTGCCAAAACCATTAGATGTAACAACGGCGTAAAGGTTTGTGCCAGAGCATATTCGGGGAATAATCTTCTTATCGCAATGGGAAATTATGAGCAGCTAAAGTCTATCTGCATTGACCCGCGGGCTGATGAAAAGGTGTCGGCGCTTGCCTCTGAATCGACAGAAACAATTGCCGTGGCTATAAAAAAAGTAGACGTTTTGTCTGATGATTTATCTCAGCATCTCAGTGATTTTTCAATCGTCGGTGTTATTGGGATCAATAGAAATTTATCTCTTGATATAGCCGCTAAAGTTGATAAAATGAATAGACTTGGAGTTCATACAGTTGTTCTCTTTCCCGGAAATGAACATGCGGCTTTTACGACTTTTGGCAAGACTAAAAAGATTATTTCTGCCGATAGTTTTATGACGCTTCCATCAAAACAGATATCTGAAATAGATATCGTTTGCAATTATTCGGGAGATAAAACGGAAATTGTTTCGCATATTTCTTCTGTCGGTCTTTTACCGGCGTATTTTGGTGATAAAATTCTTCGTGATAAAAAGTGTATCTCATTTAAATCAAGTACACTTAACCGATATGAAACAAAGGATGCGGATGTAATTTGCCCATACGGTTTTTCTGCTGTTTATAATGTTTTCGGAGAGTCGAAAAAGGCTACACATTTAATAGGATACTCTTTCCGAACGGTTTCTTTGTTTCTTGTGTTTATTTCTATATGCGGACTTTTATTCTCAATTCTGTTTAAAGAAAACATGTTTTCAACGGTATGCTCATCGTTGTTGATGTTTTTGGTCTTGCCGATAATGTTATATTTTAAGCTTTATGCGGGACTGTCAGATAATGAAAGCATTTTTTATGGCAGCGGTGAGCAGGTCGTTCCAAAAAGAAGTGCTGTCTTCATTGCTTTGTCGGCTGTTCTCTTTTTAGTAGTATTGGCGATCATGCGTTTATTTGTTCCTGCCAAAACTGCTGCGACTTTTTTGACCATTGCTTTTGTGACGTATGCTTTCTTTCCGGTGTTTGATATAATCAAACATCCTATTCGCTGTATTGCGACACTGATCGCACCTGTTATTGTTGTAGTTTTGTTTATGTTACCCTTCTCTTTTGTGTTTGGTAACGTGGGTGGGGGATTTTTTACTCCCGTGTTATCCGTTTTGGTTGGTGTTACATTTAAAATCATAATTATGTTTTTATGCAGGTCAGTTAAAAACTGATCTGCATTTTTTATTAAAAGGTGTTTATTCTTTTGTCGATATATGTTATAATATATCATAATCAGAAAAAATGGAGATGTAAAATGTATAATAATGAAAATTCCGGCCTTATATTCGGAAGAAATAATGTGATTGAAGCATTAAAGTCCGATAGGCAGATCGATAAATTGTTTGTTGCAGAAAACGGCGGCGGAAGTATTGGCAAAATAATTTCTCTTGCTTCGGAAAAGAGAATCCCGATTATAAGAATGAGTACATCCAAGCTTGATTCTAAATTTCCGGGTGAAAATCATCAGGGTGTGGCTGCAGCCGTCGCGGTTCGTGATTACGCTACTGTTGAGGATATACTTGAACTTGCAAAGAATAGGGGAGAAGCACCTTTTATTATTGTAGCTGATGAAATTGCCGACCCACACAATCTCGGCGCAATAATTCGTTCGGCGGAATGCTTTGGCGCTCATGGTGTTATTATTTCAAAGCGCAGAGCGGTAGGTCTTACTGCATCAGTTGAAAAGGCGGCGGGCGGCGCACTTAATTATTTACCTGTTGCAAGGGTCAATAATCTTGCATCGGCGGTTGAAATGCTCAAAGAAAAAGGTGTTTGGGTATACTGCTGTGACATGGATGGAGAGAATACTTATTTTGAACAGGATTACAGCGGTGCAGTTGCACTTGTTGTCGGCAGCGAAGGCAGCGGCGTATCTCCTCTTATTAAGAAAAAGTGTGACTTTGTTGTTCGCATTCCCATGCGTGGAAAAGTGCCTTGCCTTAATGCATCTGTAGCCGCTTCGGTTGTTATGCAGGAAATATCAAAAAACAGGAGTTAGTTTATGAGCGATAAGTTTGATCTTGACAGCTTGAAAGATTTTATAAACACCTCGTCTTCCGAAGGTGAAAAAAGCAGCTTTTCTTTAGATGATATTATGAATGACTACGGCAAAGAAAAAAAATCTGTTGATGATGCCGTTGTTAATATTCTTTCTGAAAAACAGTCGGTTGTTACTGTTGAGGAGACAGTTGTTGATGATTTTGAAATTAAAAAGCCGGAGGGCTATTCTTTAACAGGAGCTTTTGAAGCTATTCGCAGTGAGAAAAAAGAATCAAATGAATTGGTACTGCCTGCAGAGCAAGACAATAATGACATTAAAGAGAAAAATGAGAGTCATGAAAATGAATTTTCAGGCAAAGAAATAATTGCCGATATTGAAAAGAAGCGCTTTTTTGATACCGAAACGTTTAATTCTATAAAAGAAAAGTCGACGTCTGATGTTAGAGAGACTATCGTTTCTTTTGCAAACGGTGAATCGGATGAAGAGGATAATGATGAGGACGAGGAATTTTTTAAGCCTCACGAGCCTACTGAGGAAATAGACGATTTTGAAAATCAGGAAGACAGGGAAGATATCATAAGTGAACTTAAAAAGATGAATGCATCCGCTTCACTTGTAATGACGTTCACATTTGTTCTTACTGTCATATCGGGTCTTCTTTTTGCTGTCTGTCAGTCGTGGATCAAAATACCCTCTATTGATTTTTCTTCTGACTACAAGCTATATACAACCATTATTTCTGTAATAACCGTAGTTGCAACTCTTATAAACATTAATACGATCAAAAGCGGTATAAAATCTATAATTAAATTAAATCTTTCTTCTGACTCGTTTCTGGTTTTGATTTTTATTTCGGATATTTTGCTTAATGTAACTTATCTTTTCTCATCGGAAAAATCAACCAACACTATTGTTCTTTTTGATTTCATTTACCTGTTGTTATTACTTTTGAACATCTATTCAAAAAAACTTATTGCAAAGACTGTATATAAAAACTTTCTTATAGCTTCTGCCGACGGTGCAAAAACTGTTGTTAACATGCCGGGCAGTGAAGAAGCAGTTAACGATATAATGCTTGAAACAGGGTGTTCTGATGATATCGTATATGCTTCCAAAACTGAACTTGTTTCTGATTTTATATCAAAGAGTTTTAAGGATTTTGATTTTTCTGACGGTATACTTAACACCGTACTCGCCTTTATCATTATTGCAATGTCGGTTGTCAACTTTTTTATAAAAGGTTCCCTTTATAATGCGCTTATTTACGCAGTGTCGGCTTTTTGCGTTACAGTCCCCATTATTTATTCATTATCCTTTGCGATCAATCTTTTTGTTAATTCGAATAAAACAAGAAGACAGGGCGGTGTTATAGTAGGAACTGAGAGTGCGCAAAAACTCAAAGACGTACAGACTTTTATAGTCGATGATGCTGATGTTTTTAACGTTTCTCTTAATGGTATAAGACTTTACGGCGACTCTCTTATTGACGATGCGATTCTTTATCTTAACGCCCTGTATAATAGAGTCGGCGGACCGCTTAAACGTCTGTTCCATGATATGCTTTCGGATGATATTCTTTCGCTCCCTCGCATTGATGAGATATATTATCATGATACGATGGGGTATTCCGGACTTATCCATTCTAAAGTTTTTATTGTAGGTAATAAAAAGCTTATGGATCATTTTGGTGTAGAGGTCGACGACAGTGAGTATGAAATAATTTATCAGCAAAAATCAAAGCACGTACTTTTTGTGGCATATGACGGTAAACTGATGGGTGTGTTTTTACTTTCCTATTTTCTTTCGCCGGGTGTTTCAAAAGCGTTCAGGGTTTGTGAAAAAAATCAGATTGCTGTATGCATAGCAGAAAGAGATGCCGGTGTTAATGAAAAAACACTTTTTAACGTTTATCAGCCTAAAGAGAAAATACTTTTCAATATTATTTCTTTCAGGACTGCGAGAAAGTGTTTTGATAAGTTTGAGGTTAGTAATAAAATGCCGTCTCTTCTTATTTCAAACACGGGAATAAAGGGACTTGCGACGTCGCTTCACTGCTGTAAAACAATGAGTTTTGCTCATAAAACAAATAATATCATAAGTGTTATTGCATCGGTTATAGCAGTTCCGCTCGTAACATTTTTATTGTTTTTGTCTGAACCGACGTCGGTTTTATCGACACAGGTACTTGCATATCATGCTCTTTGGATGATTCCTGCACTGTTTGTGTCACTCTTTTCTAAATAATACTTGAAAATGCAATAATTTTATTGTATAATGTGATTCTAGTTTGTGGCATGAAATGGAATCACACTATCCGGGGTGTTAGCGGTGCCCTGTACCCGCAATCCGCTGTAGCGGGGGAGAATGCTTTTATGAGGGCGGATTTCGGTATGGAAAGCCGCATAAAACAAATGATGAGAAACAGGTTCGGCGCAATATCGGTTTGCGAACCATGTCAGGCGGGGAACCGAGCAGCATTAAACAAATCCCGGTATGTGACGCCGAGACGCCTGTTTTGAGTTTGTTTTATGTTAAGCTCGTGTCGTTTCCATTCGAATTAAGCTGTGTGATTTCATTTCATGCCACAAGCATTTTTACGGAGGTGAAGCATGTATCAGGCACTATATAGAAAATATAGACCGTTGGTATTTGATGACGTTGTAGGTCAGGAACACGTTGTTGAAACGTTAAAAAATCAATTGCTTAACAATAAAATATCACATGCATACATGTTTACGGGTACGCGCGGTACAGGTAAGACAACCTGCGCTAAGATTCTTGCCCGCGCAGTTAACTGTGAGCACCCTGTAAACGGCGATCCTTGTAATGAGTGTTTTGCATGTAAGGGTATACTTAACGGTAGTTTGCTTGATGTTTTTGAAATAGATGCAGCCTCGAACAATAAGGTAGATAACATTCGTGAACTTCGTGAGGACGTTATGTTCACTCCCGCATCAGCAAAGTATAAGGTGTATATAATCGACGAGGTTCATATGTTGAGCACGGCTGCATTTAATGCATTGCTTAAAACACTGGAAGAACCGCCTGCGCACATTATTTTTGTTTTTGCAACAACCGAGATCCACAAGGTTCCTCAGACGATACTTTCACGTTGTCAGCGCTTTGACTTTAAGCGTATAACAAACGACGACATAAAAAAGAGATTACAGTACGTTGCTGATAAAGAAGGAATTGTTTTAGAGGATAGTGCAGCAGATCTAATTTCCCGACTTGGCGACGGTGCGATGCGTGATGCACTTTCAATTATGGACAGATGTATCGGCGGTTCTGATGCAATTACGTTATCTGTTGTTGAAAACACTGTCGGACTTTGTTCTTACGAAACTATTTCAAAAGCGCTAAAGGCAATTGCGGAAGATGATACTGATGAACTTCTTAGTTTTTATTCCGAATGCCGCAGAAACTCCAAGGATGCAACCTCACTTTTCTCTGAACTTTGCACGTATTTTCGCGATCTGATTATTTTGAAACTGTCAAAAAATCCCGAACAGTTTTTGAAATATGACGAAGAAAAAATATCAAGTCTTAAAGAAGTTTCAGATGATTATACACTTGAAAAAATATCCCGCAGTATCAGAATTCTGCAGGATGGTATTTATGAACAGTCTAAATATAAAGATAAGCATATAATGGCTGAAATGACGCTTATAAAATTAACCACTCCCAAAATTGGCGGAGACTATGACGATTTGAGCGCGCGTCTTTCAAAGCTTGAGATCCTCGGTGTTTCACCTATGAGTGCGCCTGCTGAAAAAGCGGTTCCTAAAGCTGAAAAGGTTGTTAAGACGGTGACTTCAAAAAGTGTAGCTGCCTCTGTAAAGAGTGAACGATTGGAAAAGTGTGATTTTTGGCAAAAAGCAACTGAAATTGCTGCGGCTTTGGGTAACAGTTCGGTATCCGCAATGATGAAAAACGTGACTGTGTCAATAGACGGAAGTTCACTTGTTATTCACTGTTCCAAGTCGGATATCGGATATATGATTTTATCTAAACCCGAAAATATGGCTGTAGTTAAAAATGCGGTTCAGAGAGCGTCGGGAGAGCTGTATGCAATAAAATTTTCCGATTCTGTGGCTGAAAAACAGCCGGCTGATGACGTATTTGTTGAATTATTAAATGATGCAAATGATATATTATATAAGGAGTAATTTATGAAAGCAAGATTACCTGAAGGTTATAACATGAAACAGGGCGACATGATGCGTAAAGTTCAGAAAATGCAGGAAGATGTTGCCAATGCACAGAAAGAAGTAGAAGAATCAGTTTTTGAGGCTAAATCCGGCGGCGGCATGGTCACAGTTCAGATGAACGGAAAAAAAGAACTTATTTCTGTTAAACTTGAAAAAGAAGTTGTTGATCCTGATGATATAGAAATGCTTGAGGATATGATTGTTGCGGCAGTTAACGAAGCAGGAAAACAGATCGACGATACACTTGAAACAAAGATGAACGAAGCAACGGGTGGATTAAATCTTAATTTCCCGATGTTCTGATAATGAGGTTCAAATATGCAATATATACCTGCATTTGCAAAACTTGTTGAGGAGTTTGAAAAGCTTCCCGGTATTGGTTCTAAAACAGCGCAGAAAATGGCATATTATATAGTTGCCTCTGATAACAGTGTTGCAAAATCTTTCGCTGATGCGTTGATGGATGCAAAAAGTAAGATTCATTGTTGCAGCGTTTGTCAGAATATAACTGACAAAGACGTTTGTTCTATATGCTCAAACGACAAGCGCGACCATTCGATTATTTGTGTTGTTGAAAAGCCGGGTGACGTAGACGTTCTTGAAAGAACAAAGGACTACAACGGACTTTACCATGTTCTTCATGGCATTATTTCACCCCTTAATGATGTGCAGCCCGATGATATCAAGCTAGCTGAACTTCTTCACAGAGTCAGTGAAAACGATATTAAAGAGGTAATTATGGCAATCAGTCCTCACGTTGAAGGGCAGGCAACTGCAATGTATATTTCAAAACTGCTAAAGCCATTCGGGATAAAAGTCACGGGTCTTGCTCTTGGCATTCCTGTCGGCGGCAGTCTTGAATATGCAGATAGTATTACTGTTGCAAGAGCAATGGAAAACCGTCGCGAAATATAGAAAAGGAGATAATATGGATCATAATAAAGAGTACAATAAATGGTTGTTGAAGCCCGATCTTGATGAGAGAGTCAAAGCGGATCTTATCAGTTTCCGTGGCAATGATGATGAGATTTTTTCCCGCTTTTACACTTGTCTTAATTTTGGTACAGGCGGACTTCGCGGTCTTATGGGTGCAGGCACTAACAGAATGAATATATATACTGTAAGACAGGCATCCTATGCTCTTGGCAGATATATTTGTGATTTAGGGGATGAGGCGAAAAAACGCGGTGTTACAATTTCGTTTGATTCCAGAAACAATGGCGTAAAGTTTGCTCAAAACGCTGCACTTACGCTTTGTAGAATGGGTGTAAAAGTTTTTGTTTTTGATTCTCTTCGTCCTACTCCCGAGCTTTCTTTTTCAATTCGTGAGCTTGGTGCTATTGCGGGAATTAATATAACCGCATCGCACAATCCTAAAGAATATAACGGTTATAAAGTCTATTTTGATGACGGCGCACAGATAACAGGCGAGCAGGCTGATATTATTTTTAATTATATGAAAGAGACAGATCCTCTTGCGGTTGAAATAAGCGATATGGATCTTGCCGTTAAAAGCGGTCTCTATACCACTATCGGTGAAGAAATAGATGATGCGTACGTTAAATGTGTTCTTGCTGAAAAACTTGATCTTGGCGACATATCCGAAGAAGCAAAAAAAGTGTCAATAGTTTATTCTGCTTTCCACGGTGCAGGTTACAGACTTGTTCCCAGAGTATTATCGGAGATAGGCGCAAACGTCACGCTTCAGCCCGAGCAGGCTATTCCCGACGGCGAATTCCCGACGCTTAAGTCTCCCAATCCCGAGGAGAGAGAGGGACTTGAAATGGCGGTGGAACTTGCAAAATCTATTGGCTCTGATCTTGTAATTGCTACAGATCCCGATGCTGACAGATGCGCATCCGCGGCAATTCTTTCAGACGGAAGCTTTGAAGTTTTTTCGGGCAATCAGATGGGTGTAATGCTTTGTGATTTCATTGTGAGCGTTCTCAGAGAAAGCGGCAAAATGCCCGAAAACCCCGCTGTTGTATCTACAATAGTTTCAACGCTTATGATCAAAAAAGTGTGCGCTGATAATAATATTGATTATTTTGACGTGCTCACAGGATTCAAATATATCGGTGAAAAAATTGCCTTGTTTGAAAAAACAGGATGCAACTCATTCTTGCTTGGATTCGAGGAAAGCTACGGTTATCTCAAAGGAACATACGCAAGAGATAAGGATGCCGTGGTTGCGTCAATGCTTATCACTCAGATGGCGATGTACTATAAAAATAGAGGCATGAATTTAAAGCAGGCAATGGATGAACTGTATAAGAAATACGGTTACTTTGCTGAAAAAACGGTCAGCTTTAAAATCACAGACAGTGTTCCTATGCAAAAGGTTGCAATAATTATGAACGCACTTCGCGATGAGCAGGGCTCGTCCGTTGCAGGAACGCAGATTAAATGTATCCGTGATTATAAGACCGGTTTAATAAAGAACTTTATAAACGGTGATATCAGTAAAACAGATCTTCCTGTTTCTGATGTATTGTATTACGAGCTTTCTGACGGATGCAGTGTTGTTGTAAGACCGTCAGGAACTGAGCCGAAGGTAAAGCTTTACGTACTTGTTAAAGGAGAAAACAAGTATGAATGTAATGAGAGAATCAAAAAGTATATCTCTTATTTCAGTGAGAAAATAAAATAATATATGGGAACGGATTTTTCCGTTCCCATATTTAACAATTATAATTAAAAAAGCCCCTGCTGGGCAGAGGCTTTGAATGGAGCTTGTGATCCGACTCGAACGGACGACCTGCTCATTACGAATGAGCTGCACTACCAACTGTGCTACACAAGCAACATATCTATTTTAACACAAAAAAATAAAAAATCAAGAGCATTCTTTCAAAATACTTGCATTTTATAATATAAAATATTAAAATAAATAGAAGAAATATTAAAAAAGGTAATAAAAACGGATATGAACAGCAAATCAGACATATTATCGTATATTGAATCTGAAATAAATAATATGAGTAAAGGGCAAAAAAAGATTGCTCAGTTTATTCTGACTCATTATGATAAAGCGACGTTCATGACCGCTTCCTCTTTGGGAAGCCATGTCGGAGTAAGTGAGTCTACGGTTGTCCGCTTTGCTACACAGCTTGGGTTTGACGGTTATCCTCAGCTTCAGCGCGCTTTACAGGAAATTGTTAAAACAAGACTTACAACGCTTCAACGTGTTGATATTTCCAATGAAATAATCAAAGATAACGACGTTCTGTCGTCAGTTATGAATCTTGATATAACAAGAATCCGTACAACCCTTGAAAATATTGACAGGGAAGAGTTTGAAAAAGCTGTCAATGCTATTTCAAATGCTGAAAATATCTATGTACTCGGAACTAGAAGTTCTTTTGCACTCAGTCAGTTTATGACGTTTTATCTTAATTATATTTTTAAAAATGTAAGGAACGTTAACAGTAATTCGTCAAGCGGAATATTTGATCAGATATTTAAAATATCAAATAACGACGTTTTTATTGCCATCGGTTTTCCGCGTTATTCTACTACAACAATTAAAGCAATTGATTTTGCCAAGCATAAAAATGCAATTACTATTGCTATAACAGACAGACAGTCATCCCCTTTGGGTGAAAAGGCGGATATTAAGCTTATTGCAAGAAGTGACGTTATTTCTTTTGTTGACACGCTTGTGGCACCTCTCAGCCTTATTAATGCATTACTAATAGCTCTGGGAATTAAGCATAAGGATGATATTCCTGAGACTTTTGATGAGCTTGAGAGAATATGGAAAGAATACGGAGTTTATCAATCGTCAAATGAATAAAAAAGTAGTTGTTATCGGCGGTGGCCCTGCCGGTATGATGGCCGCAATAACCGCTTCCCTTGGCGGTTGTGACGTCATATTAATTGAAAAGAACAATATTTTAGGAAAAAAGCTTCTTATCACAGGCAAGGGGCGCTGTAACGTGACGAATTTTTGTGATGTCGAAAACGTCATGCAAAACATAAACAGCAAAAACCCTAAGTTTATGTATAGCGCTCTGAATGCATTTAGCTGCTATGATACGTATGCTTTTTTTGAGGAACTTGGTGTGCCGCTCAAGATCGAACGTGGAAACAGAGTTTTTCCTGTGTCTGATAAGGCTGCCGATATAAGAAATGCGCTTGTAAATAAAATGAAGGACAGCGGTGTTTCGGTTTGTTTTGATAACGTTGTTTCGATAAGTACAGATCCTGTTTCTGTTAAAACAGAAAAAACCACTTATTTATGTGATGCGATCATTGTCGCTACGGGCGGACTGTCTTATCCGCTTACAGGCAGTACGGGGGACGGCTATAAATTTGCACGATTTATTGGCAATAAGGTTACAAAAACAACACCGTCGCTTGTTGCTCTCAGATCGTCTGATTCGGTTTGTCCTCAGCTTATGGGACTTTCACTTAAAAATATCTCTATATCGGTTTTTGATAATGATAAAATTGTATACAGTGATTTCGGTGAAATGCTGTTTACTCACAACGGCGTGTCGGGCCCTGTTATTTTATCTGCATCTGCAAAGCTTGATTTTACAGCAAAAACATACCGCTTATCAATCGATCTTAAACCTGCGCTTTCTTTACAGGAACTTGACCAAAGGATTCTTAAAGATTTTTCAAAGTACTCGAATAAAGATTTCCTTAACTCTCTGTCTGATCTTTTGCCCAAGAAAATTATACCGTGTATAATTGAAAGGTGCGGTATTGATCCCAGGATGAAAGTAAACAGTATCACAAAAGAACAAAGGCAGACGCTTGTGAATGTAATTAAAGCGTTTGATGTGAATATCGTTGGTAAAGCCGGCTATAATGAGGCGGTTATAACCGCGGGTGGAGTAGACCTTTCACAAATCGATCCTAAAACAATGTGTTCAACAGCTGTAAAGGGAATATACTTTGCAGGCGAAGTGCTTGATATTGATGCAAATACAGGTGGTTATAATTTACAGATTGCTTTTTCAACAGGTTACGTTGCAGGTAAATCTGTAGCACAGGAGGTTTAAAAATGTCATTTAATGTTGCTATAGACGGTCCGTCAGGTGCGGGTAAGAGTTCTGTTTCAAAAGCTGTATCAAAAAAACTTGGTTTTATTTATGTTGATACAGGTGCGCTTTACAGAACGGTTGGATTGTATATATATAATAATGGAATTGATCCCGATAACGCACAATCTGTCGGTGATGCACTGGAAAACATATCCGTAAACTTTAATTATATTGAAGGGGAACAACATGTTTTCTTAAACGGAGTTGATGTGTCCGCAGATATTCGTTTGCACATCATTAGTGAATATGCATCAAAGGTCAGTGCAATAACAAAGGTGCGTGACTTTTTGTTGTTTATGCAGCGCGACATCGCGTCAAAAAATAACGTGCTCATGGACGGAAGAGATATAGGAACGGTTGTTTTACCCGATGCACAGCTTAAGATTTTTCTTACTGCATCAGCGGAAGTGAGGGCAAAACGCAGGCGCGATGAGCTTGCTCAAAAAGGACAGAAAGTTGATTTCGATACTGTCCTGAAGGATATAATCGAGCGCGACAAGAGAGATACCGAGCGAGAAATAGCTCCGCTTAAAATTGCAGAAAATGCAATTGTTGTTGATACGTCTGACTGTACATTTGATGAATCGGTAGATATAATATGTAATTTGGTTAAGGAGAGAATGGAATGAGTTTTTATTCGGTTGCAAGAGGCTTTGTAAAAGGCGTTTCGTATCTGTTTTTTCCGATAAGATATCACGGTGATTTAAACGCGATCCCTTCTGATTCGGGGGTCATACTTTGCGCGAATCATCTGTCCTATCTTGATGCTGTTTTTCTTGGTCTTATTACTAAAAGACATGTCCATTTTGTTGCGAAAAAGAAGTATGCCGAAATGTTTGTTTTGAAGCATATTATTAAGTGGTTGGGTGCATTCGGAATTGATACTGAAAAGCCTGATATCGGTGCGCTTCGAAAATGCTTTCAGGTCGTTAAAAACAAAGAAGTTCTTGGTATTTTTCCTGAAGGGACCCGCGTCCGTAACGGAAAGATATCCGATCCTATGCCGGGCACAACAATGATTGCCCATAGAACGAAAACACCTATTTTTTATGTGAGGATAAAGCCCAGAAAAAAATATTTTCGTCTGTTTGTTCCGACAGACGTATATCTCGGTAAGCTTGTGACAGTTGATGAGCTGGGAGTTACCGACGGTAAAGGGACTCAGTACAAAGATGCATCGATAGAATTACTTGAAAGAATTTATAGTTTGGGTGAGTAATGTCAGTAGAGATTATTGAAAGTGCCGGATTTTGCTTTGGGGTTTCCAGAGCAATGAATCTTTTATACCGGCAAATTGAACGAAACACCGAAGATATTTTTACTTTGGGTGAGATTATTCATAACGGAGATATAATCCGTGAAATTAAAGAAAAGGGAGTCAGCATTGCTGGTTCAGTCGATGATTTACCGCCCGAGTGTACTGTTGTTGTTCGCGCTCACGGTATAACGCGTTCTGAGCTTGAAAGGCTTAAAGAAAAAAACGTTAAAATTATTGACGCTACCTGTCCTTTTGTTTCAAAAATACATGCAATAGTCAAAGAACGAAGTGAAAACGGTGATGTGATTTTTGTTGCGGGAAACAAAAATCATCCTGAAGTTATGGGCATTATCAGTTATGCCGATAATGTCAGAGTGTTTGAAAATAACGACGAATTACTTCATATTGCCGAAAATGAGCCTGATTTATTGGTTAAATCGACTACATTTGTTTCGCAAACAACGTTTAAATTGACAGAATATAATAAATGCAAAAAAAATATTGAAAAAATATTTAAAAATGCAAAAATATATGATACAATATGTAACGCTACTGAAAAAAGGCAGGAACAAACACGTGAACTTGCTAAAAAATCCGATGCGATGATTGTTGTCGGAGGCAGGCAAAGTTCAAATACAAATAAGCTTTTTGATGTTGCAAAGGTTTTCTGTGAAAATACATTTTTTGTAGAAAACGCTGGGGAGATACCAATTAAAC
>JAZPZR010000080.1:0-6531 GCA_045544795.1 Eubacteriales bacterium | reverse complement strand
CGTCCTGCAACTTTTCTTTTGTATATCCAACCTTGGCATCAACGTCAACTATTTTACCGATAACCTCACCTGACTGTGAATAGAGGTTATCACCCACCTCAAACGGTGATTTAGATGTTTTATAAAGATTATATGCTTTTATAACAGTTGTATACTCAAGTTCCGAAGAAACAGAAACCGGAAGATCCGTCTTCTTTGTAATATTCATAACAGCAACAACACCGAGAAAAAGAACTACTGCAACAATAATTATATCAAGTATGCTTATCTTTCCGAAAAGCTTTCCGTTTTTATCAATAATCTTCATATTACACCTCAACTATCTCGATGTTTTTGACGTAAGCCTGTCCTGAAACGCTCGGCATCAGAATTGTAAAAGATCTTCCCATTCCGAAATACACACCGTTAACACTGATTCCCTTATCAGAAACAGATGCAGTAGCCTCAATAACGACTTCAACATTATGTCTGTCTTCATAAACAGACGTCACCCGCTCACCTGTTATCAGATTCGGTGTCGACACCTCATACGGCTTGGATTCAGAAGAGACAACAACACCTATGTCAGAATTGGTTTTTTCATATCTTACCTTTTCGCCCGCTTCAGGTAACCCGTCTACCATTTTGGATAAATTCTGAAACTCAACTGTATATCTGATAGTTTTATACTGCGTTTCCGTTACTGTCTGACCTGTCTTACTGGACATAAAAACTTTAAAACCTAAAAACGCAACAGCAATAAGAACGACCACTACAACGATATCAAATATCGGTATTTTACCAAACAACTTATAGTTTCTCATTTGCATTCTCCTTATCAAAAACATTTAATGATGCAACAATCATGCCTACAATCATCCAGAACATCATAAAAATTATATTATTGTAGAAAATATAATCTACCATTCCTTCAAACAGCATACCGACAATGGCGGCAATAAACGGAATAATCATCATGGGAATCACACGGTTATTATTCTTCATAGTAAAAGAAACATCCTTTACTGCATACAGCAAGATCAAAATCAGAACAATCGGTGCAAGTACGCTCATTTCTATAGTCACCTGCATAAACAGATTATGCGAATGCTGCGCCGTAACACCCGTAAGCATATAATCCTGATAGAATTTCAAAAATGCAACGGTACCTATTCCCGAGCCTACATACCAGTGATTTTGTATTATTCTCATACATCCGGTCCATATACTGAATCTGTACGACACAGACGAGTCCTTGAGATATGAGCCTACACTTGCAATTCTTGCAAGAATATTCTGAGGTATAACGTAAGGTATTGCAGGGATTGCAAATATTCCAAAGCCGAGAATACGTTTGTCAACAAACCAGATGATTATAAGCGCCGCAAGCATTACGGCAATATAGCATCCTCTGGAATAGGTCAACGCAAGATTTATAAATTGCAGACCGAGGCACCCAAGAAAAACAATTTTCTTAAAAATCCCTTTAGAACAAAATAGTGAAACTATGGTTATGCATATTGCCATAGTAAGAAATTCACCGTATACATTCGGATTTGCAAAAGTGGAGACTATTCTGCCGAGATCCTGCGAAATTTCTTTATCTACCCATCCTGTGCCCGCGTTTCCGCCCATGTACTGATAAATACCGATAAGGCTTGTCAAAACAGACGAAACCGAAACCACCTGACAGAATTTCAAGATCCTTTCTCTATTGTTGATAACAACTACAACAGAGAAGAAACACAGCATAAGAATCAACTGAATAAAGCCTGCAACCATGCTGTCGCCGCCACCGAAACCAAATATAATATGATATACAATAAGTAAAGAATAGAGTAACGTAAGAACATACATTGCTCTCATTTTCGGAAGCTGTTCTTTACCGCCGAAAATGCGGCATACAATTATTATAAAAGTAACCAAAGATAACGCGAATGCCGGAAGTGTCGAAAGAAGTATGCCCGACAAAAACGTTGCTGAAAGAAGTAAAAGCGGAGAATCAAGCAAAACAGGAAGCGCAAAGCAACCTACGAATGCGGCGATCATTATAGTATCACCGCTTACAAATGACACACCGCCTGCCAAAAGACCGAGTAGTGATGAGAAAATATAGATCAAATACGGCTTTTCGATCGGTTCATAATCAGTTTTGACGTCAAAGAATCGACATAACCCACCCAAAAACACAGAATTACCGAGCAGTTTGCCAACCGTAATTTTACATCTTGCAATAAGAAGGGCAATAACAAAAATTGAAGCAAATAAAGCCATATACACAAGATTTCCAAAATTACGTAAAAACAGAAGTGCGCAAGAAGGTATAAGATAGCAAGAATATACGAATAGCCTTGATGACATGATCCATCTCGGTATATCGCAAACCATCTTTATCAAAAAGCTCTGCGAAACAAAATCGGTAAATCGTGAATTAAAAAATATTTTTCTGATAGAAGGCACAAAAAATGAGTTTTCCGCCACGTCAGCCATATTTTTTTCCGTAAAAAATCTGAAGAGCCAGCTTTCGCGGAAGGCACCGCCGATTGCATGAACAACAGATAAGAAAAGCTTTCCGAAAAACGATGCCCTTAAAATATCATTAACCCGATGCCAGAATGCAGCATACATCAGCAAGACTTCTCCCCTTTCCTGAATAATTTAAGTATTTTCTTCAAATTAGTTGATCTAAATACAAACAAAAGTACGAGATAAAGTAATGCAGAAGCAACAAAAATAACTCCGACATAAATCACCTGCATCAAAAGGCTTGTATCAAAATTCAAAAGTCCAACAATAAACCTACTGAAAACAAAAACCGCGACACCGCTTAAAGTAAGCTTTAGCATTTCAATCCAGAATGCAGCATCAAAAATCGTTTTCGTTATTTTAACCGCAAATACAGAAAGAATAGCCGTCATAATAAATCCTGCAACTACAGTTGACGTTGCAAGACCGACAAGTCCGAACCTCTTTGTAAGTAAAAACGAAAGAAGAAAGTTGATTGCAATTCCAACTCCCGCGCAAACCACAGGAACCGTAACCTTTTGCATTGAATAAAAGAACTTATTGAGTATATCCTGCCATGATAAAAATATCATTCCCAGAACGTATACCGAAAGCAACAAAGAAACGTTCAAGGTGTCTGTCGACGAAAACTCGCCTCGCTGATATAAAACCTTAATAATGGGCATGGAACAGGCGCCCATAAACGCCATAATCGGCATTATAATTGCTGTAATATTTGAAAGCATATCTTTGCAAATCACCGTAGCTCCATTAACGTCCTTGAGTGCAAATCTTCGAGACATTTCAGGGAAAAACATGTTTGTAAGTGCATATGAAAATACACCTGCAACAATGTAATAAGCATTATATGCATAATTAACCGTCGCAACACCGTTTTCACCTACAGAAGAACTGAGATTAGATGAAATAAGCTGATTTATGGGCTGAGCGAGAGCCGCAACAAACAGCGGCAACGTTAAAACGGCAACTCTTCTTATATCGGGTGATTTTAAATCAAAGCCAAACGTATACCTGAACTTTTTCTTTTTAAGAAAAGGAATAAGAAAAAGGAACTGAAGCATCCACCCCAAAACAAATGCGACCGCAAGACCGTGTATTTTAAAGGTCTTATTAAGAGTGAGAAAATAAAGTATCATCGAAAGGTTAGAAAACAACGATACAAGCGCAGGAGCAATAAACTCACCGTATGATTGAAGTATACCTATAAAAATAAACGTAGCACATGCGAAGCTGATTATCGGCATAACAATACGCATAAGCTGTGATGCAAGCGTCATAATATCAGCCTGCCCTCTAAACCCCGATGCAACAAGCATTACCGCGGCTTTGGGGAACAAAATACCCGCCAATGAAATAACAAGCGAAAAAACTACGATTATTGTCATAAAATTAGAAGCAAATCTGTTTGCTTCTTTTTCACCGTTTTTTGAAAGCTTTTCATTAAAAACAGGAACAAACGCGGAAGAGATCGCAGTACCGAAGGTTACGTCAAACAACAGTAGCGGCAAATTCGAAACAGCAGTAAAAGCAGACGCTTCCATACCCGTTCCATAGTTCTGAGAAAGGAGTATTCCCCGCAAAAGACCGAGTACCTTTGTAAGAAGAACCGCTGACACAAGTATAAGATATGTAATTATACCGTTTTTCTTTTTGTTAGACACGACTGACTCCTTTCAATTTTTTAAAGTTTACCACAATCTGCACAAAAAGTAAATACCCCATTAATTTTGTTAAGATTTTCAAAAACTGACATAATAGTCATCATGCGTTAACATATAATCAATATGGAGTGTGAAGCTATGCAAACGATATATATTGACGTACTGTTTCTTCTTAATTTTTTTATAGACTACGTAATAATAGTAACAACCGCATTTGTTTGCGGACGCGAGCACAATTCCAAAAGAATTCTTTTAGGCGCGGCTGCGGGAGCACTATACAGCGTTGTGATATTTTTTCCACAGTTGAAAATACTCAACATAATGATTCTAAAGTTGCTTATGAGCGTCGTGATCATAATTATATCTTTTAAATTCTATAGTCTGAGATCGCATATAAGATTATTTGCGACATATTATGCAGTCAATTTTATTTACGGCGGCGGAATATATTCATTTTACAGATTTACAAGCATAGGTTCAAAAATGAATTATTCAAACGGCGAATACTACATAGATATTCCTCTGGGGGTCATTATCATTCTGACCTTCTTAATGTACTTTTTAACTGTTTTTCTTGCAAAAACGTTGAACAGAAAAACCGAAGACATTAAGAAAATCAGAATTTATTATAACAATAAATACATCGACACAAAAGCAATAGTTGATACAGGAAATAAACTGTACGACCCGATAAGTATGATCCCTGTGGCGCTTATGGAAAACCAAACTGCAGTAAAACTGTTCGGTTCAGAAATAACGGATGAAATCTTCAAAGAAAGCAAAATGCGTATAGTCCCATGGAAAGACGCAGCAGGAGACAGCAAAACGATATACGCCTTCAAACCGTCAAAAGTTATAATCCCCGATTCTATGAAAGAATTAAACGAAATGCTTATCGGCATTACAGACAACCAATTCACATCAGATAATTCATATCAGGTGCTGTTACATTCAGCCACAGCAACAAAGGAGTAATATATGTTTAAAAAAATACTAAACAAACTGTTAAAGCTGAAACTGTTTCGAAAACTGTTCGGGAAATCAGAAAATCACCTATACTATATCGGAAGCTTCACGGCACTGCCGCCGCCTCTATGTGCTGAGCAGGAAGCAAAGTACTTGGAAAAGCTTAAAAACGGTGACAAACGCGCAGAACAAAAACTGATAGAGCACAATCTACGGCTGGTTGTTTACATAGCAAAAAGATTTGAAAATACAGGTATTGTTGCTGACGATCTTATATCAATCGGAAGTATAGGACTGATCAAAGCAATAAAAACCTTCAAATCAGATAAAAACATAAAACTTGCAACTTATGCGTCAAGGTGTATAGAAAACGAAATACTGATGTATCTGCGAAAAAATAACATCCAACGAAATGAAATCTCGTTGGATGAGCCGCTTAACATAGATTGGGACGGAAATGAATTATTACTCTCCGACATACTGGGAACAGACGGAGACTGCGTCTACAAGGATCTGGAGACGGATGCTGAGAAGCAAATGCTTTTTCAGGCAATGAAAACACTCTCTCCACGCGAAATTGAAATAACAGAAATGAGATACGGACTTAACAACCAGACTGAAATGACGCAAAAAGAAGTGGCTGACAGACTGGGCATATCACAGTCGTATATTTCAAGACTTGAAAAAAGGATCATATCACGGCTTAAAAAGGAAATCGAGAAAATATCATGAATTGATATACGGTACGATAATACTCCACGCGTTTACAAGTCTGTCGATATTCCATGCTGCATTTGCCGGTGATGTCGAGGGCAGACAAACCGCTTCCCGCCCGATAGTATTTTTGACGAATTTATTGTAATATTTCTCGGCAGTTTTTCCGTTGACAAAGATCTGTTTTATATCTGCCGTTTTTAAAATATCGGTAAAATCATTTGCAACAACGTTTTTAATTGAACTATCCGCACTTCCCTCTATATCGCAAGATGCTATTACATCCCATAGGGCAATATGATTTGAATGAAGTAAAAAAATTTTTTCTTCAATCGTAAACGGTGCCTCAGTGCCCAAAACAGCAGAAACTACCTTCCAGAATCTATTCTGCGGATGTCCGTAAAAGAACATCTGCTCACGTGATTTTACAGAAGGGAAACTGCCAAGTATAAGTATTTTCGATTCATTGTCATAAAGCGGCAAAAAAGGATGAGTTATCATTATTAACCTCTGTTTTTTTAATAAATCCCGTTCTGTGTAAGAATGAAGTGAACCCAAAAGATTAGACAAAAATTAAATATTAATTGCTTGTGAATGAGCTCGGTAATGCACTGGGCTCATTCCTTTTAGTTTGAGAGAGATTCTCTCGTTGTTGTAGTAATGTATGTACTCTTCCAACTTTTCA
>JAZPZR010000079.1:0-5340 GCA_045544795.1 Eubacteriales bacterium | reverse complement strand
CGCTGCGCGTAACGATGTTTGATAAATCAAAACGATGTACGCTATGCGTAACGATGTTGCACCTTCGGTGCAAATTTTGGTTTGTGGGGGAGTTTATGTGATGCACTAGCCCCGCCTCCATCTGATGAGGGAGGTGGATTTTGCCGTAGGCAAAAGACGGGGGGAGAGACCAAAATAGCAGTAATTCCTATGCTTTTCTCTCCCTCAGTCACCTTCGGTGACAGCTCCCTCGTCAGAGGGAGCTGTGTTTTGTGAGTACGAATTTTGCGGTTCAGGCAATTTTACCATCCCGCAAAACCGCAATTTAAACGCCGCTTTTTTATAATTTGCATTTACAACGCATATAACGTATGGTATACTTATTGTGTTGAGAAAATCAAATACCTCAAACTGCGTATTGACAAAATTTCGCGGGGGGGTATAATTTTATCAACATAATAATAAGAAGGGATACTTAAAACCATGAATAAAACCACAAAGCGTATTTTATGTCTGTTGCTTTGCTGTATCATGTCGCTGACGACGGTATCAGTCTTCGCTTTTCCCGCGTTTGCGCAGGATGCGTACGACCTTGCGTTTGAAACAGCATTCATTATAAATAAAGAATGGACAGACGCACAGCTTGCGGGAGAAAATGATTTATCCATCGTTTTCCGAGGAGAGATAAAAACCGTCAACCCCGCAACGCATAAGCTTTTTAATAACTATGAGGATGCGTATGCCGTGGCGTATGCAGACGGCATTGTTACTGCGGATAACTACTTTACCTATATGCCCACCTTTGTTTTCGGACCGGGTGACTATTCGGCAGACGGTGTTATCCATTTCCCCACCCCTGCAAAAATATGGGGCGCGCAGGCGGGCATAAATCCCAATGCCGACGTGAACGTTGCAAGCAGGTCGATAGATTGGATAGAGGAACACGGCGGTTGGCCGCAAAATGCCGACCGACTTTCAAAAAATGAAACAAAGCTTGGCGAAATTGCGCTTTCCACCCGCGTTCATGCAACGCAGAACGAGTGCGCTGAAAATTCCACCTCAACCTACGTTGACGGAAACGGCAATAAGTATAACACCTCCGTCACCTCGCCAAAGCATACCTATACCGATGCCGATTCAAAGTATCAGTATATGCTTGATAATGCGCTTGCAAAAAATCCCGATGCTACGGTCGATTACTACGTTGACGGTATCACGATAGGGGAGATGATGCACCTTACCACAACTGACTACGGTAAGACGTACGTATATCAGGGCACACCCTACGTTGCAGACAAAACGGCGGGCAGAAAGTCCACTATGTATTTTGACAACTGTATCGTTGATTCCCCGAAGCTTGTAAAAGCGTGGAATACGACCTGGTTTTATCAGTATGCAAGCTTTACAAATCTGCGTCAGACAGTCGACGCAACGCTCGGTGACAGATTTTTTGACGGAATAACCGTTAAGGATTCATATTTTACAGGCTATTCCATCAACGGCTTTCTGTTTGAGCCGTGGCAGTTTGAGTTAAGCTCTGTAAGACGCTCTGCGGCTGAGCTTAACGTGGACAGCTGTGTGTTCTATGACGGTGCAAACATGCCGTTTTACCTTGCGGGTGACTCACTCCACGAAAATCAGAAGCAGTTTACCTTTAATCTTACAAACTCACTTCTCTATAATGCGGGTAGCGCAAGCTGGGGCTATTTCAGAATAGATAACAATAATATCCAGCGTCAGTCACAAAAGGATGCGGGTACGGGTTATACCGACCAGACCTTTGACGTGGGACGTGAGATAACCTTTAACGTACAGGATAACACGATTTACCATACGAAGACCTCAAATACCCTGTTCAACGGTAATCCCGAATATATTACGGGCGGTAAGACCAATATATTCTTTAACGGCAACCGTGTTGTAGGTACACTTTCGGCAATCCCGCCAAATACCGAGTATTCGTTTGTTTCGGATACTACAAAATCATATACTATAAACTCAAAGACCTATACATACGTAATAAAAGCGGCAAACAAAACGCTCAATTACGATTTTTCGGGCAACTATTGGGCGGGCAGACAGTCAACGTCACTTCCCATGCCGACATCCGCTGAAGGTCAGATGATGACCTTTAAATCAGGCCCCAAGACAAGTGTGGAAAGCTGCACCTGGGAAAGCGGCTGGGACTGGACCGATTCCGATTACTGTCTTGATTACAATCGTATTTTCACCAAAAAGGGAACGGAAATTACAGGTGTAACGGTGCCCGAAGGTGTAAGCGCAGAAATATCAGGTGATGAGATCACCCTCAAGACCTCTGTTTTAAGCGGAAGCATCGCTGCAAGTGCGTTTGAAACCAAAAACTCAAGGGCAATTATCAGGATAGCGCGCGACAGTGAGTTTACAGACATTGTCAACAGCATCGACCTCAACTGCGGTTCTGATATCGAGACCTACTACGTAAAATCGACTTACGTTGTTTCGAAATATCTGACGGCAGACAAGGTATATACGCTGTCACTCTCGCTTCAGCCTGTCGAGGATATCAATATAACCGATATGACCTCGTCAAACCCCGACATAACAAACTTTGTTATAGATAACGAGGCAAAGGAGATATCCTTTAAAATGACGTCGGGCACGACCGCCGATATTGATTTTAAGCTTGATAACGTATACGAGCGTATATACTGGTCGGTGCGTGTCGGCTCGTCGGCGCTTAACAGTATTAGGATGAGCTTACTTACCAAGCCTGAAAATACCTACTATCTCAATATTGTCAGCGGCGGCGCGACACATACCTATACCGTAAAAATTGCAAAAGAGGATATTTACACCTTTGCGGCCGACTACCCCTTTGACCCCGACTATTTCGGTAAAAATGCGGTAATTGTTACAAGTGAAGCAAGCGGCATCGCGACAGGTGAGACGGTTTATGAAAAGTGGCGCGGTAAGACCTACAGATTTACGGCGGGCGTCAACGCTTTTGCGGACCTTGACGATACGACGGCAAAAGAGGTGCTTATAAAGACGTGGTCTTTAACTTCTGACCTTACTCTCACACGCTCGGTTTCGCTTTATACCGAAAACTATGACGTATGCCCGTATGTGACAGACGGCTACGGTGTGGATTCTCCCTCACACGGTAAGGACTGGAAATATAATACGGCGTACAATACCTATAAGCTGTCTGTACGAAACGTTATTGTTCCGTCAGACTTTTCGGGAAGCGTTTCGCTTTACGGCTTTAATATCCGCGGTAACGTCCGCGACACCTCAAGAGTAAAGTATAACTATATTGATCTGGGTCTTTACAATACCACGTTTACGGGTGAGGGCTTGAATACCGCGGTAAGCGGCAGTACCTCTTATCTTTTCTTTACGACCAATAACCCCGAACTTAAAAACAACTCAAATCAGTCAGACATTCTTATTGTAAAAAATGCATATATCAATACAGGCAGCTACACCTGCCGTCTTATAGGCGAGCCTACCTATGCGTATACCGAGTTTGACGGACTGTTCGTCGACGCATCCGTTTCAGGCTTTAACGAGTGGAACGCATACATCAAGCATAAGGCGTACAATTCGCACTTTGTTGTCAAAAATTCATGTCTTTTAAACCTTTCGGGTGATAAGGGCTTGATTTTCCAGGGTAAACTGAATTCGGCTTCCACTTCTGCGGGCGCAGACGTCAACGTAATTACCGATTCGATAACGGTCACCTTTGAAAACAATATCATCACAGGTGCCCTCGGCGGTACGCAAAGCACGGCAGATGCATTTTTGAACATCAGCGCAAATTCGTATACGGGCATTACCATTAAAAACAACTACGTCTCTGCTCAGAACGCTTCTACCAAGAATATGCAGTTATTCTGGGCGTCGGGACTTAAAACTGCAAACAGAGATGCGATCGAGTGCGACGTTGTTGTATCAGGCAACGTGTTCAACGGCTTTTCGTCCGACTATCATCTTGAAGAGGGCTCGGCAGGCTATTACAGCCTTAACAATAACTGGACGATAACCGATAACTTCTTAACCACCGCGTACCGCTTAGACCTTACAGGTGTTACAAGCGACAGGCAGTATTTCTTCGGCAAAGATATCACCACGCTCAAGGCGGGTGACGTTTACTGCGGTAATATCAAGGTGACACCCACCGTAAAAACGACACTCCCCGTAACTGCCACAGACAGTAAGATACAGCCCTATACCTTTGCAAGCGGGGTATCACTGCTCGGTGACAGCGCAAGCATGCATACAACTGTCGCAAAGGGAAGCGTAGGATATGACGGTAAGTATATCTATACCTACAATTTCGGTGATATAATAGCGCAGAATGATTATAACAACGTCATGTACATCACCTGCGGCGGTAACAGACATGAGCTTTCCGATACCATAACCGTGCGTTCTGCTTCGGTTATGTCGGAGTTTTCGGAGGCAAGCCTTGTTATATGCTCACCCGACGGTGTTTCGCAGACAAAAACCGTAGCGCTGACCGTTGACAACCACACCTGCAGTTATATTGAAGGCAATGCCGCTACCTGTGATAGCGCAGGCTATTTCGGACACTATAAGTGCACCGAATGTCAGAAGCTGTTTGAAGAGTCGGTCGGCGCTACCGAAATAAAGTATATCTCTTTATGGAGAACGTCGGGCAACGGCTATATTGCGCCTCTGGGTCATAAGGAGATAGCGCATGAGGGTAGAGCGCCCTCTTGCGAGGAGTTTGGTTATAATGCATACGTGACCTGTGAAAACTGCGATTATACAACCTATAGTGAGATAGAGCCTCTCGGCCATTTCATCGAGGAGTATGAGGCAAAAGCGCCTTCCTGCGAGGAAAACGGTCACAATGCATACGAGGCATGTATAAACTGTGATTACACAACGTACACGGAAATCCAGGCGCTCGGTCATAAGCTTGTTGACGTTATGGGCGAAGACAAGACGTGTGACACCGACGGCTACACAGCACATCAGGTATGTACCGTATGTGGTGAAGAATTTGGTAAGGAAGTAATTCCCGCTTCTCACGATCTCGTTGACGTTGAGGGTAAAGAGCCTACCTATACAGAAGAAGGCTACACAGCTCATAAGGCATGTACAAAGTGTGACTACACAGAGGGCAAGGAGATACTCCCCGTACTTCCTGAGGAAGTTGATCCTGAACAGCCTTCAGTTGTACCTGACGAGAGACTCCCGCAGGTAGTTCTCAATGCGGCAGGCAACGGTGTTACAACCGACATGCGCGGTTCATGGGCAACAAGAGTATACTGGGGCTACATCGGTGAGGAAGAGATTCCTTACAAGTGGTTTGATGATTTCAGACTCGGATGCGGCACAGAGTATAAC